>JANYGR010000137.1 GCA_025359355.1 Bacteroidota bacterium
TATTTTAGGAAATCCATTGTGTTCACCAATTGTATCGTAAACAGTCTTAACTTTTTGGGTAGATTTAATAGGAATTAATTCTTTGTCACTAACCCTATTGGCAATCAACGTTAAACGTCTTCTACTTTGAGGCACACCATATTCCATGACATTATGGATATCGTGATGTACTTTATACCCATTCTGTTCCAACCAAATTACGAAATCTTCTAGCCCGCTCTCGTCTTTTCTTCGCAAAACCCCAGGGACATTTTCAACTACTACATAGCCGGGATTAAAATATTCAACAAAACGTTTAAACTCAAGTAAGAGGCTTTTTGATTTTGTGGACTTTGTTTTGTCGGTATTAATTATGCTCCAAAACTGGCACGGACTGCAACCGATAAGTATCAGGTCATCATCATTTTTTTTTAAGTTTAATTCATTTTGTAAAGCTTCTTCTTTGTATTCAAAGACATCTGCATGAATAAACTTTGCTCCATTAATATTTGCTTGGTAAGTATCTTTACAGGTATTGTCATAATCTATTCCGGCTAAAATTTTTATTCCGGCATTTAACATTCCCGAGCTCATTCCGCCTCCGGAACAAAAGAAATCAACTGCTTTTAATTTGTTTTGATTGTTGATATTTTTAATAATATTCATAATAATATTAAATCAATTTAGTGTAAAATTTTTACTTAGTGTAGCGAGACTTTCTTTAATCAAATCAAACCATTTCACTTTAAAACCTTTGCTGTAAAAATTTTTAGTTTTTTTATTTTTGAGATCAAGATATATTCAATAAAAAAGTACAATCCTATTTTATAAAACTTAACTAATGGCTATATACAAATTTACGTTATAAGATTTCAAAATATAATTACAATAACCAGAATTATTATAACGCCCTCATGGCCATTATAGTGTCATTATAAAAGATCTTTTGTAAATAAATCTTTAGGAAAACAAATGAATAATTAAAACTACTGGATTAATTTATAAATAGATCATCTCAACTAAATTTTTGAGTTGTAAGCTTTTTGCCTTCATTTTATTATCTTCAATTATAGCTATTATAGGGATTACAATATTAAAAATTCAACAAATAAAACTCTTGAATAAATGATATGGCCAGGATAAATAAGGATTTAATTGCTGAAGACTTTTCTCCGGACCCCTCCGCATTATTAGAATCCAATAGAAATTTAGGCTATTCAATAGAGGAGGCTGTCGCAGATCTTATTGATAATTCAATCACTGCTGATGCTAAAAACATAACCATTAGGTTTGATTGGAATAAAGGCTTTCCAATCTTTACGCTACATGATGATGGAAATGGGATGAGTGAAAAAAAGTTAGTAGATAGTTTTAAACTCGGATCACTTGAAAATAGGAACCCTAAAGATTTGGGTCGTTTTGGTTTTGGAATGAAAACCGCTTCCTTAAGTCAAGCGCAAGAATTAATAGTCATTTCTAAAGAAGCTGGGGGGAATGTAGCAATGCGAAGCCTTGATTTAGAATTTATAAAAAACAATCAAAATCGATGGAATCTTAAGTATTGTGATGCTCAAAATTTTGAAAAAGAAATTAATGAGTTAAATCAAGTCAAACACGGAACGGTTATTTGTTGGCGAAATTGGGATAGGTCTCCTGAATCAATGGATGATTTCATTTCGTTATTCTCTAAAATAAGTAACTATGCAGCTGTTTGTTTCCATAGATTTATTGAGCATGGGATAAAGATATTTTCCGAGGATGAACTTTTAAAACCAATCAATCCTATTCCAAAGGATAGTCAAAAATATTCTGAAATCCCCCTAAAGAACAATCCCAATTCAAAGCAAACTGCTTATATTTTAAAACATCCAAAATTTTGGGAACAGGAATATGATTCTATGCCTCAAATTAACTCCTACAAGCTTTTTAATGGGTTTGCTTCACAGCAGGGGATATATATCTACAGATGTGATAGATTGCTTAATCCTTATGGTGGTTGGCTTGGAGTTATTAAAACTATCAATTCATCAAAGCTGGCCAGAGTTACTATTGATTATCCAAACTCTGCAGATAAGATATGGAGCCTCGATATAACAAAAACTAATGCAATTATCCCATATCAATTTAAAAAAGAAATAGAAAAATTGATTGAAAATACTAAATTAGAAAGTGTTGCTAAAGTAAGTAGAGGAGTCGCATCAATTAAAAATAATATCAAAACTCTTTACGATAATTCACTTATTTGGAATGAAAAAGAAGATAAAGACGCAAGATGTTATGTCTATTATCCAAATATTGATCACCCAATATTTCAAACGCTAATAGAATCAGGCAAGATTGAGAAAAAAACCTTAAAGTTGATTTTCGATTTGATTTCCGACAACCTACCTGTTGCAGGCATAATTGAAAATAACGATAATGATTCTGGGAAACATGACCGAATGAATGTTCATGTTGCTTTGACTAAAGATGACTTAATCTTTGGAAAGGTCATTTATGAAAAGATTAAAATTGAAAAAAATAAAGCACTTGCCTTGGATTTTATATTAAAATGTGAGCCATTTTGCTATCATCAAGAACAAGTCAAAAATTATTTGAATGAATGAATTAATTGAAAAGAGAATTGTAGCATGCTATCAAATGGTAGATAATGCAAATAAAAATTTAGCTTCCTCTATTGAAGATGCAATTGACATGTTCGCTAATTTGTTTTATGAGAGATTAGAAATGACGGATAAAGCATCGATCACTTTTGATGAATTTATAAATAAAGTAAGGGAGTTTACAGTACAGAAACCGCCTCCAAAAGTGTTAAAAGAGCTGAATATTGATCCATGGCTAGAGCCTGTATGGCGAGGCAATGAAAAGGATAATTGGAATAATTATAAATTGACACTGGAAGCAGAAGGTAAGGAGAAACTTGTATCTCAATTAGATGCCGATACTTTTGCAATTCTTGATAGTTGCTATAATCCTAAGACCGAAGGGCAATGGGAGCGAAGAGGATTAGTATATGGCCATGTGCAATCAGGAAAGACAGCTAATTATATTGGTTTGGCAAACAAGGCTTTTGATGTTGGCTATAAAATTGTCATAATATTTACCGGTATGACAGAGGATCTCAGAAAACAAACTCAGGACAGAGTTAATTCGGGTATTATTGGGAAAAACGAACATAGCGAAAAATATGGTGTTGGATTACAATCATCGCATAAATCTGATAGTATAAAAGGTGCAACTAATATATTTCTTGATCTAAACTCAAAAAACGTCCAAACATTAATAACCAACTTAAGTCTGGATCAGAATATAGTATTTGTTGTCAAAAAAAACGTGGCAGTTTTAAATAGTTTGATTAAATGGTTAAATAGAAAAAGTATTGCCCAAGACCCCACTCAATATAAAATAATTAATACACCGTTCCTTATTATTGATGATGAGGCAGACAATGCATCTATTCAGTCCTTATCAAAAAAAGATTACCAAATAGAACAGGATGCACTTGAAATTAAAGATCTTGAAGATATAGACGAAGCTGACCTAACCCCTGCACAGCTGAAAACGCTTAACGATGCAAAAAGCAAAACTATTAAGGCAATAAACCGAAATATCAGGATATGCCTATCCTTAATTTCTCAAAAATCCTTTGTTGCATATACCGCTACTCCTTATGCCGTTGTTTCACAAAGAATAGAAGGAATTGAAAGAGAATGGGAAATTGAAAATGTAAAGTATTCAATTGATGAAAATTCTGATTTATTTCCTGAACATTTTATTATTCCTTTGGATCCTTCGCCAAAATATATGGGTATTGAAAAAATATTTGGTTCAGAAAAAACAGAAGGACTTCCCGTGTTATCAATTATGCCGGAGCAAGACAGGCTTTATTTTCCAATAGGAAGAATCTCGGATTACTCGTTTGAATCAATTCCCGAAAGTTTAGAAAATGCGATTATTCATTTTATTGTGGTAGTTTTTGTTAGAGAATTTAGAAATCAAAAACAGCACAATACTATGCTGGTCCACACCTCTCATAATGTGGCTAAAATTGACTACGTTGCTCATAAAATAGAAATTTATTTACAAAATTTAAAGGCTAAGATTAAGGCTAATCCGGAACTAATTCTGAAATTTAAAAAGCAACTAGAACTAATAAGAGCTAACTCAAAGAATAAATTATTTGAAAAACACTTCGACTTGGATTTGGAGAAATACCTCGTTCCCAATGAAATTTCAAAAACCCATATTTATTCTATAGTTGATAAAATCAATCTGGTAAGTTATCATTCCAAAGAAAAGTCACCTGGGTTAAAACACTTTAACCATAAACTTATTTATCCTAATCTGGAAAGAGACCCAAACGAG
>JANYGR010000424.1 GCA_025359355.1 Bacteroidota bacterium
ACCTAAATAACGTGTGCCGTGATCATGAAAAATAACAACGACTACATCTCCTGGTTTAAACATACCTTTCATTTGCATTAACCCGGCCATTGCCGAACCAGCACTGTTACCTGCAAAAATACCTTCTTCACGAGGTATACGACGTGTCATAATAGCCGCATCTCTATCGGTTACTTTTTCAAAATGATCAATGCTATTAAGATCCACATTTTCAGGTAAAAAATCTTCACCAATACCTTCTGTGATGTAAGGATAGATCTCATTTTTATCAATGATACCAGTTTCTTTTAATTTTTTAAAAATCGAACCATAAGTATCAATACCTAACACTTTGATATTAGGATTTTTTTCTTTTAAAAATTTACCTGTACCACTAATAGTTCCTCCAGTACCCACACCAACAACTAGGTGTGTAATTTTACCTTCTGTTTGTTCCCATATTTCAGGACCAGTTTGCTCATAATGAGCCTTTGCATTTGATAAATTATCGTATTGATTTGGTTTCCAAGAATTAGGAACTTCTCTTACTAAACGAGATGATACAGAGTAATATGATTTTGGGTCTTCAGGCTCCACATCTGTTGGGCAAACAATGACATCAGCGCCAAAAGCTCTTAATGCGTCTACCTTTTCTTTACTTTGTTTATCAGTAGTTGTAAAAATACATTTGTATCCCTTAATGATAGCGGCAATAGCTAAACCCATTCCTGTATTACCACTTGTGCCTTCAATAATAGTTCCTCCTGGTTTTAAACGTCCGTCTTTCTCAGCATCTTCAATCATTTGAAGAGCCATACGATCTTTAATAGAGTTACCAGGATTAGTAGTTTCTACTTTTGCTAATACCGTGCAAGGTAAATCTTTAGTGATAGAATTAATTTTTACTAATGGCGTATTACCAATAGTTTCAAGAATGTTATTACTTATTTTTTGATACATAATTATTATTTTGATGTAAAAATAAAAAAACAGCGCTTATTTATACGCTACTGTTTAAAAGTTAATGGTAACTCAACTTACTGAGGTAAAGTTTTACAAAAATCCCCTTAATAACAGTGTATTAAGGGGATTTTAATTATTTGCAAATTATTTTTTTTCTAATTTATATTCTCTCTCCATTTGTTTAATTATGTCTTTCACTTGCTCTACACCTATGCGTTTAGCTTTGATGCGTTTGTTTTTATCTAACATATATATTACGGGAGTAGAGTAGATGTCATATTTTTCCTTGATATTATTGACATGTACGCCATCGTATACATTAATCCAATCTAATTTATTATCAATAATGTATTGTCTGTATTTAGGATATTCATGTTGTGTATAAACGCTAAATACTTTGATGTCGTATTTTTCTTTTTGCAACGCGTGATATTCATCCAACAATTTAGGGATTTCAGTTTTACAATGTCCGCAATCTACATCCCAAAATACTAGAACCAAATAATCAGCTTTGGTATTGTATAAAGTAGTGTAGGCTTGTGTTAACTCTTGTGCGTGTTTGTAATATAAATTAGTTGCCCCTGCGCTTGTTTTAACAGTATCAAAGCCCATTCTCACCATTGCTTTATGTCCCGTAGTATCAACCATCATTAATTCTGGGGCTTGAGATCCCAGTAATAAAGGTTTTAAAATGTCACCACGCTCCTTGATTTTTTCTATTGTTTTTTCTTCATAAATACCCTTTGCTTGCCCAGTTCTAAAGTAAGTATCAATGATGTGTACAAACACTTTATCAAAGCCCATTACTTTAGATGATTCATACGTTGGTGTAAAATAAGCTAATAAAAATTTATGCATTTCTGAACCTTGCTTAGTTTTAGACATCATACGGTCTATCTCTAAGCTTACGCTATCAGGGTGTTGCACGATAATACTGTTAAAGTATTTTTTAACTCTATCTGCAAAAAATGGTGTACGTAATATGCCATCATCCTGAAAATTAACACCATCCCAATAATGATTTTTATAATAGTGGTAAATAAAAAGGCTGTCTGGCCTGCCATTAGAAGCTTTTGGAATATCCTTTGCTTCTTTTTCCATTTTTAAATTGATAACATCGCCTACAAAAGTACCTTTATGAGTTTCTAAAAACATTTTTTCGTAAGCAATTACTGATTCGTTTAATGTTTTAGATTTTTCATTGATAAATGCCGTAGAATCCTTTGCAGACATCCCTTTGGTTTGAGTTCTAATTTCACCAAATTCTTTATTTTTAGCAGTAATAAATTTAATGTAGTTGAAAAAATCATCATTTTCTTTATGGGAGGTTGATTTCAGACTTTTCACTAAATCATCATTGTCAGTACTCATCACCATATTTTGATTTGCATCACTTACAAAGAAATCAAAATAACGAGCCTTGTCTTGGCTTACCAAATAATACACACCACGCTCTAAGGTTTTAGGTCCTTTGAAAACCACATTTCCTTTCACAATTTTTTTACAGGTATCAGCTAAGTAGGATTTATCAAACTGATAAAAGGCTAAATACATTACTGTATCTTTACAGTTTTTGAAATTAATTTTAATGTCATGTCCCTTTTGGGCAGATGCCGCTGTTATAATTGATAACAAGCTAAAGCTGAATAATAATTTTTTCATATAGATAAGTCCAAAAATAAGTTTTTTTTCGCAGTTAATGCTTTCAAATTTAGCACCAATTAAGATGACCATTTATTTAAAAAATGTTAAATGAGTGAATGTGCTATTTATAAGGTTGAATGGGCATTTATGTTATGTAAAGTACTTGTAACTTTTTTTATTGGATTTATAATTTTCTTGGAGTTATTTGATTGTATTATGCCATCTAGTTTTGTCACAATTAGTGAAATTTTTAATTTTCATAAATTAGGTAGAACTATAAAAATTATTTTTTTGTATTTATTTGAAAAAAAATTTTGCAGTTTAAATATTATGTGTAAATTTGCAATCCCAAATCGAAAGAGATGGTGTTGGTTTGGTAGCTCAGCTGGTTAGAGCGCCGCCCTGTCACGGCGGAGGTCGCGGGTTCGAGTCCCGTCCAGACCGCAAAAAAGTCCTAAAATCATTGATTTTAGGACTTTTTTTATTAAATAAAATTCGATATCTCTTACAAAGTAAAAGCTATCTATAATTCAAGTTGATTTTTAGAATTTAAAATTTAGGACAAGCTACAACTACTCGTGCTTTCACTTTCTTTTTAGGATTACAAAGTTGATACGATATGGTGATTTCATGTGCGCCCTGAGTTGATCCGGCCAATTTAGAAATAGTAATATCATAACTATATCCCACATTCATACGTTCGGCTTGAAGTCCAACAATAAATGACATGGCATCATGATTAGAATACCCAGGTTTATATGCTTTTAATCCTGGTATACCTCTATACCAAATACCAAAATTAAAAATTGATTGACTAAAATAAACACCAATATCAAACTGGTCAAATTTGTCTTGAGACCTGTAATGTAATGCAGTTGAAATGTATTTCTTCTGCTTACTATCTTTCTCATCCTCATTTAAGCTGAATTTAGCACCTCCATGCACACTTAATTTCATCGGCAGTTTAGTGTCTGCCGATTCATAAAAAGATTCGTTTGGTGTTGTAAGATGAGATAACGAAAACCCACCCCAGTATTTTGCTGTATATAATAAAATACCAGCATTAATATCAAAAAACGCTTTAGTTTGAGTGGGTGTTTCAACGGTAGCAACTGAACTAGCTCCCGTATTCCCACCTCTCGATATTTGATCACCAAATACGAGTTTGTCAAAATCTATACTTTTAATTACAACACCTGGTTGTATTCCGGCTCTAATGGCAAACGTTTTTGTGATTTTAGCTTCATAAGCAAAAGACGGACTTATGATAGTTGTTTTTAACGCTCCGCTTCCTGCCTGATCAGCGGCAAACAACAATCCAATACCAACATGTTGTGGTTGAAGGTAATGATCCATTGAGATCATATAAGATTGATAGGTCTTTTTTACTCCGGGCCATTGATTTCTATAGGTTAAAGAAACTCTTGAGCATACATTAGCACCCGTAAATGCTGGATTAAGGTATATTGAAGAGGCGTAGAATTGAGTAAATTGCATATCCTGACCAAACACTAATTTGGTGTGTAATACAAAAATAAAGGTTATTATTTTTAAGCTTTTACTCATTCTCATTTATGATAGTGTTGCCAATCTAATTACTGTTTTTTATTAAAAGTTGTTATTTAAGTAAAGTAACATCCCCTGTTTTATTGAATATTTTACCATTATTTAATTTAGCATAAGCTTTCCATACATAAACTCCTACTTGACATGGTTTATCTCTATAATACCCATCCCAACCTTGTTTAATGTTATCAGTTTCAAAAATTAATTCACCCCAACGGTCAAATATCTGAAATTTAAAATCGATAACACCAGAACTGTATGGGAAAAATATATCATTGTCAATACTCTTTGGATCATAATAACCACCCGAAGAACCTGCTGTATTTGGCGTAAAGGCATTAGGAAAAACAATATCAGCATCTGTTATAACATGAGCATAAGCGGTATCGGTACACCCAAAATTTGAAGTTGCAATTAGTTGAATCAAATATTCACCAACAGAAGTATATAAATAACTCGGATTCACAGCTGTTGACGTGTTACCATCTCCAAAATTCCAATTATAAGTTGTTGCCCCAGTAGATTGATTTGTACATACTAAAACATCGTATGGCAAATTAAGTAAGGTTGAATTAATTGTAAAAGAGGCTACTGGATTTGGATAGGCATTAACAACTATTGGAGACGCTCCATTATTACTAGTACACCCGGCATCAGTAGTTACAGTTAAATTAACAGAGTAAGTTCCTGCAGTTGTATAAACATGGCTAGGGTTCTGCGAATTAGAAGTTGTTCCATCTCCAAAGTCCCAAAGCCAATTAGAAATAGGATCATTAACATTTCCTGTTAATGAATTATCAAAAAAGCTTAAGGGGGTAGGGATACAATTTAATGTTCCGCTTATTGAAGCAAAAATAGTTGGTGGTGGATTGAAAGCAATAATAACACTGTCTAGCACAGAGATTCCACAAGAATTTGAAACCGTTACAACATAATTGGTAGGTTGTGTAGGTATCACAATATATGGGCCAGGCCCATTACCCAAGCCATGATTCCAACTATATGATACTGGCCCGGTATTGCCAGAAACAAGAGCTGATATAACGGAGCTTTGTCCTGGACAAATAGGAGATAGCCCAAATGTTTGAACATTAGCAGAAGTAAGTGAGAATACAATTGCTTTAACAGTATCTGATGATCCTGCGCATCCATTTTGATCAAATGCAACAACCGTATAATTGCTTGTGATTGAAGGAGAAACAGTTAATGTTCCTGAATTTGTTATTCCAACAGGCTGCCAAACATAATAGTAATTTCCTGCACCACCAGTTGCAGATGCTGTTAATATACCCGATTGTCCCAAACAAATTGTATCATTTACCCCTGCATCAGAAATAATAGATGTTGGTCGCGTTATAGTTATAGAATTTGAGGTACTACAGCCATTAGCATCAGAAATGGTTACCGTATAAGGTCCACTTCCAATATTCAATGCTGTACTTCCATTTTGTATAGGAGTAGTTGTCCACGTGTAAGTATACGGACTTGTTCCTCCAGAGGCAGACGAAGAAGCGCTTCCTGTACTATTAAAACACAATAAATTTACGCCACTAATAGTAGATGTTAATGGTGAAACAGGTTGACTTACTCCCATAGAAATAGAAGAAAGACAGAGGTGTGAATCTTTTACACTAACGGTATATGAACCCGCCGTTATATTATTTATTGTTGGCCCAACTCCAGAAGGTGACCATGAATATGAATAAGAAGGAGTACCACCAGAGGCAGCTACTGTTATGGAACCATTATTCCCATTAAAACATGATACATTTGTAATTGCGTTTATTGAAATTGATATAGGAGTTGGCTCTGTAATAATGGCTGTAATGGAACTTTGACAACCTCTAGCATCCGTTACGATTGCTGTATAAACACCAGCAACCAATAATGATGCAGTTGCCGAATTTCCTCCGTATGGCAACCAATTTACATTAAGAGGTGCTGTTCCTTGACTTAAAGCAACAGTTGCTTTTCCATTATTTCCTCCAAAACAAGAATCGTTTACTGTAGATGATAATACTATGGCTGGACCTGGAACATTAATCAACGAGGTTGTATAGTTTGATAAACAGTTTGCGGCATCTGTTACTTGTAAACTATAAGAGCCGGGTAATAATCCTGTAATTATAGGAGTAGTTATTGAACCAGAACTCCATAAATAACTATAAGGGCCTGTACCTCCAGTAATTTGAGACGAAATAGAACCATTTGCATTATTACAAGCAGCATTAATAGGTATGAGCGTACCGCTTACAGCAGAAGGTTGTCCTATAATTACTGGAACATTTGTTTGACAATTATTAATATCGGATACAACTACTACATAATTTCCAGAACTAAGGCCTGATGCAGACTGACCTGTACCGCCACTAGGAGACCATGAATATGTGTAGCCTGGCATTCCACCAGTTGGAGAAACTGAGGCTGTCCCATTTGATCCACCTGAACATGAAGTTGGCACTCCATTGCCAATTGCTGAAAGTGATTGAGTTGGTTGAGTTACACCTATAGTCCCAGAAGTAACGCAGCCTTTACTATCTTTCACATTAACTGTATAAGTGCCTATAGGCAAACCAGAAACAGTTGAGCTGTAACTTGTAATAGGCGACCATGTATAACTATATGGTGCTGTACCTCCATTTGCAATGGCTGATGCAGATCCGTTACTTCCACTAAAACAAGAAACAGAAGTTGAAGAAGCTGCAACCGATACAGCAGCAGTGGGCTGAGAAATAATATAAGCCGCATTTTGTAAACAGTTATGACTGTCTTTGACTTGAATAGAATATATATTTGCAGATAAACCTGCAATGGTAGAGCCTGTAGATGCACTAGGAAGCCAAGTGTAAGTATATCCAGGTGTTCCGCCACCTGCCGTTACAGTTGCCGACCCATCAGCCCCAGCAAAACAGCTCACGTTAGAAGTTGAAGTAGTGATAAATACAAGTGAAGGTTGTGGAATGAGAGAGGTAATGGCAATTGCTTGACATCCGTTAGCAGCGGTCGTTGTTACTGTATAGATGCCAGTAGTTAATCCAGTACCAGTGATTCCATTTCCGCCACTTGGCGACCATGTATAAGTATATGGTGCTATTCCGCCAGTAACATTAGCAGTTGCCGTTCCGTCAGCGCCACCATTACAACTAACACTTGTTGTAGAAGCTATCGTTATGGTAGGCGTAGGATTATCAAGAACCGATTGTGTAACTGTTTTAGGACAATTATTACCGTCTAATACGGAAATGGTATATGATCCCGCTAATAACCCTGTGGCTGTAGGATTTGTTCCGCCAGTAGGAGACCAAGAATAGGTGTAAGAGCCCATGCCACCAGAAGCGTTAACAGATGCTTGTCCGTTTGCTAAACTACAATTAGAATTACTACTTCCTGTTGTTAATATGATAGGTGTTGGTTGTATCACACTGATTGTGTTTGTCGCAACACAATTTTTATTATCGGTTACAGTTACGGTATATGTACCCATTGTGAGGTTAGAAATAGAAGGACTATTGAAATTTCCAGCCATCCAATTATAGTTATACGGAGCTGTTCCCCCAGCGGCTATGGCAGATGTAGAACCGTTACTTCCTCCGAAACAAGAAACGGAGGTAGAAGAAACCGCAACAGATACAGCGGTTGTTGGTTGAGTAATAGCATAAGTAGCTGTTTGTATACAATTATTTAAGTCTTTTACTTGAACAGAAAATGTATTTGCAGATAATCCTGTAATCGTAGATCCTGTTGATGCACTTGGAAGCCAAGTATAAGTATATCCTGGAGTTCCGCCATTAGCAGTAACAGTAGCTGAGCCATCAGCTCCAGAAAAACAACTTACATTTGATGTAATAAAACTTACGGTAATTGGAGTAGGTTCTGAAATGATTGGATTTGTAGTAGCTAATGATTGACATCCATTAACATCCGACACTGTAATATAATATAAACCTGCACTTAAGCCTGATGCTGTTAGTCCGTTACCACCGCTGGGAGTCCATGTATATGAAAAGGGAGCTTGCCCTCCGGTAATCGCAGCAGTTGCAGAACCATCGCTGCCACCATTACAACTTACGTTGGTTGTAGAATAAATACTAATGATAGGGCCACCAGAATCATTAATATTAACATATTGAGAGGCTACACATCCATGACTATCAGTAACATAAACGTTATATGCGGCAGATAATAGTCCGGAAGCTACACTATTAGTTCCTCCGCTTGGCGACCAAGAGTATGTATAAGGGCCGAAGCCACCCGATACAGAAACACTGCCAATCCCATTTGCAAATCCGCAAGTAGAGTTTGTACTTGAGGTTACTGGCAGTATAGGAGTTGGTTGAATAACAGTTACAGAGTTTGATGCTAAACACCCTTTGCTATCAGTTACGTGTACTGTATACGTTCCAGCTGTTAAGTTTGAAACGGTTTGTGTAGTAATATTTCCTGGCATCCACGTGTAGGTATAACTAGCAGTTCCTCCAGATGCAACTGATGATACAGATCCATCAGAACCTCCGTTACACGTTGTAGAAACTGATGAAACACTTGGCACTAATATAGTAGGTTGTATAATTGTAACGGTGTTAGTAGCAATACAAGCTTTACTATCAGTAATTTTAATAGTATAGGTTCCACTAGCTAGATTATTAACTGAGGCAGATGAGCTGTTATTTGGCGTCCAAGAATACGTGTAATTGGGAGTTCCGCCAGAAGGCGTGGCTCCAACACTACCATCGTTACCACCAAAACAACTCACATTAATTTGATTAACAATACCAACAGTGAGTGTAGGAGGTTGTGTAATAGTAACTAAAGCTAAAACAGAACAACCTTTGTTATCATTTACGATGACTGAGTACGTTCCGCTCGCTAAGCTGGATATGCCAGCAGTTGTTTGTCCGCCAGGAGACCAAGTATATGAATAAGGAGTTGTACCACCAGTTGGAGTAACGGAAGCTGATCCATTATTTAGGTAATCACAGGTTTCATTTACAACACTTGTAGTTACGGTTAAAGCCGTCGGCTGAGTAATAGTAATACTACTGGTAGCGGTACAACTAAAGTTATCTGTAACAAGTAGAGTATATGTTCCCGCACTTAATCCGGAAACCGAAGGAGCAGAAGCCCCATTAGGACTCCAACTATAAGTATAAGGAGAAGTTCCACCGGTAACAGTAGAATTAACAGTTCCATTCGAACCATTAAAGCAAGATACTTGAGTAGAGGTAAAGGTAATGGCAATAGGAGTTGGTTGAGTAATAGTGTAAGTAGATGTTTTTTGACAACCTTTAGCATCAGTAACGGTTAACGAATAAGTTCCTGCAGGCAATCCACTAACCGCAGAAGTTGTTTGTCCACCAACAGACCATAAATAAGTATAAGGTGTTGTTCCTCCTGATGCAGATGATGTGATAGAGCCATTACTTCCGCCATTACATGAAACATTGGTCGAAGTGCCAGATACGGAGAGTGGAGTTGGTTGAGTAATTGTTACAGATGTTTGATATGTACAGCCGATCCCATCTTTAATCGTAACGGAGTAGGTTCCGATTGTAAGATTATTAATAAGTGAGGTAGTTTGTGTAGGTGCGGTATTCCATAGATAAGTATAGGGTGTGAATCCGCCAGACATCCCAAAAGCAGCAGATCCATTGGCACCACCATAACAACTGATGTTAACTATTGTTGGAGTTGCGATACCCGTAAATCCAGAATAATTAATTTTTATTGTGTCTTGCTTAGATGGACAGGAACCATTTCCTGTGGTAGTTAAGTATAAATTTAC
>JANYGR010000176.1 GCA_025359355.1 Bacteroidota bacterium
CATTTTGATACAATCCGCAATCAATGCTTATTAAAGAAACAGAATCGGTTTGATTTTCTATTAAATTTAAGGTTTCGAAATTTGTTTTATCAGATGTTTTGAACCAATTTCCGTCTTTTGCTAAATTGCCAATTGGGTCGAGATTGCAAAAAATAATTAATGCTTTTTTATAATCGCTTTTTATAATCAAAATAACTGCAAAAAACAACCAAATGGATGTATATACAATCAATTGGTTGTAAGACTTTTTTAAACATAATTTTCCATAGTTGATAGAACCTATTTTAATGTTTAATTTAGTTTCCGAAAATGAATTTATACTGATTATGAAAAATTTTATCAATAGTTATTTAGGACAAAAATTAAAAGTATTGCGTGAAAATAGTAATAGAAAACAAAAAGATTTAGCCCTAATTTTAAGTACAACTCAACAATCATATAGTAAAATAGAAAACGGAAAAACAAATTTTTCTGATGCATTAATTACTAAAATTTGTGATACATTTCAGATAACGCCTATTGAGTTTATATCGAGCCAAAATTTATTATCTAAAAACATAACCCTTATTTCGTCAAATAAAAATCACATCGAAGATCTTAGCACTAGAATTTTATTTGCAAGTTTCAAAAAACAATTAATAGAAAAAGAATTACGTATAGTTGAATTGGAATTAGAAGTTAGAAAACACAAAAGATATAAAATTGATACTAATGATTTTAATCCTATTTATGTTATTATTTAACATCGCTCCTTTTTTTTTGCTGTAATAATAATTGCAATTCCTCAAGTGTCATTTGCTTCAATGTTTCTTTAAGAATTTTTCTTTTTCTTTCTAATATAAACATATCGTAACCCTCTTCAATGGCCTCTTTTAATACATCAGCATCCCAAGGTTTTTCAAAATAACGATAAACTTCTCCTTTATTAATAGCCTGCTCTAAACACTTTATGTCTGCGTATGCAGTTAATAAAATTCTCGCTTGTTCTGGATATTTTTTAACTGAATCAGCTAATAGTTCTGTTCCTAATTTTACTGGCATACGTTGGTCAGTGATCAATACATGAATTTCATTTTCAGAAAGGATAACTTCAGCTTCTTTTGCAGATATAGCGGTATAAATATGGAAAAATCTTCTAAAAGTTGACTTAAATGATTTCAGATTATTTTCCTCATCATCTACATATAGTACGTTTATCATGTTGTACTCGTATATCATATTATACATCCGAAAATTACAATAGTTGTTTGATATTACCAAAAATAAATTCTTAGTTTATTAATTCATTAATAATAAAACATGATTAGCCTCTGAAACAAGAGTTCTTGAGGTAATTGAAATAGTTTATCCATTAAGAAGTACACTATTTTGTGAACATACATTAAAGTAATATCTACCTGAACAAAGATTCCTCAGCATAACTTCAACAAATTATTTTGTAACCTCACAATACACTGAATTTTCAAAAAACGCTTAATGAATATTTACCACGTACGAATTGAGTATCCGCGTTAAACAAAACTTATCCTAAGCCTGGCAGCATCCCACTTGCCACTTGTTTCATTTCATGTTCGTTTGTTTCGTTCGCTTTGAATAAAGCCTTGTTGATTGTTATAATTAAGTGTTCTTCCAATTCTTCTTTATTACCATGTTGCAAAGCATCGGCAATTGTTAATGATTTAATTTCTCTGTTACCGGTAATCGTTAATTTGATATCACCTCCGGCTCCTTCAACTTTAATAATCGTTGCGTCTAATTTTAATTTGATCTCATCGGCTTTCTGCTTCATTTCTTTAAGCTTGCCCATCATATCACCCATTTTTCCAAACATAGTTTTTGTATTTTAATTTTACACGAATTTAAAAAATTCTATTTGAGAATTCGAAATTCATTCGGTAAATAATTATTAATTCTATTTCCTAAGTGTTTAATCCATCCTAAACCAAAGCCTTTGTAAGTCATTAGATTCCAACCTTTAGAACCAGCTACTTGTTGTAAATTCTTTTTAAAAAAGCTTAATGCTTCTGGTTCTTCGCAAACAATGGCTTGTGTATGTTTAGATAAATGAATGCTTAACGCTAAATCATGGTGCGGTATCAATTCATCTTTAATTAAACTACCGATAGTAGTACCCACTTTTTTTAAATATAATTTAGGATAACGATTTATAAATTCTAACGCCAATGTATTAGTCAATAAATAATCGTCTTTAAATTTAATTATCTCACAATCATTTATATTATCTATCCACGCAGAAAATAATTCTTTTTCTTTAGGTTTAATTGGTGTAAATGTTTCGTGCTTTATTTTTTTTGAAGATCGATTAAATTCCTGTATCGTTTTCTTTTTAAATACACTACAAAAAAATCCTTCAGATTCTGTTTTATTCGGATAAAAACGATAACCCTTGGAATCAGTTGTTTTCCCTATAGTTTCCACTACACCCCACTCTGGTGGCATAGCAATTGACAAACTTTCTAAATTAAATTCTGCTACTAACCAATCTGCAATTTCTTCATTTTCTTGTTCGGAATACGAACAGGTACTATATACCAAAACGCCATCATCTTTTAAACTTCCGATAACGTCTGCTAAAATTCGTTTTTGTCGCGAAGAACATAAATTTACATTATCCAAACTCCACTCATCAACGGCATCATGTTGTTTTCTAAATAATCCAGAACCACTGCAAGGAGCATCTACCAATATAATATCAAAAACCTGCTCTATATCAGCAAAGACAGAGGGGTCGTTGTTAGTAACAACAACATTACTAGTGCCCCATTTGGTTAAATTTTGACACAATACATCTGCACGTTGTTTAGCAATTTCATTAGCTACTAATACACTTTGATCATTTAATAACGAATTTAAAAGTGTACTCTTACCTCCAGGAGAAGCGCATAAATCAAGCGCTAGCAAAGGTTTATTAAAATCTACTACTGATTTTAAGGCGTATTCTATAAACATAGAACCTGCTTCTTGTACATAATAACAACCCGCTTGAAATAATAAATCGTGTGTAAAATTAGGTCGTTCTGCTAAATAAAATCCTTTATCATTCCACAATACCTGTTTGTTTAATTGAAAATTTAATAGAGTTGGTTTAAATGGATTGACTCTGATGCTTGTGGGAGAGGCTGTTTGATGAGCTTCTATAAAAGCGTCTTCTTCAAAGCCTTTGCAGCAAGAAATAGATTGTATAAATTGATTTGGTAATTGTAGCATATCAGTATTCAAATATAATGAAAAACATAAATAGAGCTCATTCAAAAAATCAATCTTTCTTTTTTCTTTTGCTTGACCAAAAGGAACAAAAGACAAGGCGAAAGACCAACTCCATTTTTTGAATGAGCTCTATTTATGTTTTTCATTATATTTGAATACTGATATGCTACAATTACCAAATCAATTTATACAA
>JANYGR010000188.1 GCA_025359355.1 Bacteroidota bacterium
AAAGCTGAAACGCAATTACAAAAAACCCTCATTTTAAATTCAGAATACTTACCTTGTTATTACCAAATTGGTCAGCTCAAAGAAAAACTCAATGACACTAATGGCGCCATTGAGTTTTATAAAAAAGGAATTGCATTAGCAAAACTTCAAAACAACACTAAAGCCATGGGCGAATTAAATGAAGCCCTATGGATGTTGGATGATGAATAGTTCCATGATTCTATAACAAGATAAGTGAAATTGATGCTGTTTCCTTGAGCCGATTAAAAAATTATTCGGCTCAAGAAAATACAAATTATGAGCTGAATAATTTTTTTATTCGGCTCATGTTTTATACATTTGTAGTATAAGTAATATAGTGCTATGTTAAGATACAACTGGGAATATAAAGAATGGCCAAATTTTAAATACTCCACAAAAGGATTAGAAAAAACGCTGCTCCAAATATCACGCAACGAAGGCAAATATGACGGCATCGTAAATATGCTCCCTGAAAACGTAAAAGCAGACGCCATAATAGATTTAATGGTAATAGAAGCCATAAAATCATCAGAAATAGAAGGTGAATTTTATAGTCGAAAAGATGTATTATCATCTATAAAAAAAAACTTAGGCTTACATCAAAAATCCTTAACCATCATCAATAAAAATGCGGAAGGTATAAGTAAAATAATGGTTGATATTCGTACTTCCTTTGCGAAACCATTAACTAAAGCAAAATTATTTGAATGGCATAAAATGCTATTTAATACGCACACAAATATAGAAGTTGGTAAATGGCGTACACACATAGAACCCATGCAAATAGTATCTGGAGCTTATGGTAAACAAAAAGTACATTTTGAAGCCCCGCCCTCTCGTTCTCTTGAAAAAGAAATGAAAGGTTTTATACAATGGTTTAACAATACTGCGCCTAATGGCAAAGATGCTATAGAAAACTCTGCTGTTAGAGCCGCATTAGTGCATTTATATTTCGAGTCCATACATCCATTTGAAGATGGCAACGGAAGAATAGGACGCGTATTAGCAGAAAAGGTTTTATCACAAGGGATGCAAAAACCTGCACTATTAAGTTTATCTGCAACTATCGAAAAAAACAAAAAAGAGTACTATGCTCAATTGCAAGTTGGACAAAAGAATTTGAATGCAACTCAATGGGTCCATTATTTTATAAGGGTCATATTAAAAGCGCAAGAATACGCCGAAAAACAAATAGAGTTTACTATAAATAAAGCTTCTTTTTTTGATAGATATAAAACTAAACTTAATGCAAGGCAACTAAAAGCTATAAAAAAAATAATGGAAGAAGGTCCAGATGGGTTTAAAGGTGGCTTAAATGCAACAAAATACAAAAGCATCAATAAAACATCTAAAGCAACCGCTACTAGAGATTTACAAGAACTGCTTGAGCTTGGAATAATAACACAAACAGGCGGGGGAAGAAGTACGTCGTATTCTCTAAAATTAAACTTTAAATCTGAGCCAAATAGAAACACTAATCGGCTCAAAATATCATAAATTATGAGCCGAATAAAAAATTATTCGGCTCATTGTTTAATCCACAAAATATGAAAATGTTTATATTTTTATACCAATCACTAATACATCATCCGTTTGCTCGTTGTGTTGTTTCCAATTATTAAACGAATAATCCAAAAAAGCCTCTTGCTCTTCTAAGTTCATATCTGCAATGGTTTTGAGCAATTCTTTAAAATTAGATTTATTTAATTTTTTATTTCTCTCTCCACCAAACTGGTCAATAAATCCATCTGTATATAAATACACCGTATCTCCTTTTTGCAACGATATTGTTGTGTTTTCAAAATACTTGGTAACGCCCGAATAAAAGCCTATCGGATACCGACTTCCCTTAAACTCTATTAACTCATTATTTTGAGAAATATGAATATTACGGAATGCACCAGAAAACACTAATTCATTTGTTACCTTATCAATTCTAATTAAGGCTACATCCATACCATCGTTAAACGTAGCGTCTTTACTAGTATTAATGGCCTTATCCAATTCCACATCCAAACCACTTAATAACAAAGAAGGATCCGTTAATTTTTTATTAATAAATACTTCCTTAAAAATAGAATTGGCAACCATGCTCATCATCGCGCCAGGCACACCATGCCCAGTACAGTCAATTGCGGCTATAAATTTATATTTATCATCTTCATAAAACCAGTAATAATCTCCACTCACAATATCCTTTGGTTTATATAACAAAAATGATTCGCCGAAAAATGATTTCAGTTGCTCGCTCGTTTGCAAAATAGATTGTTGTATGCGTTGTGCGTAATACAAGCTATCTGTAATATCCTTATGTTGATCCAATAACTGTTTATTGGTTTGTAACAAACGCTTCTCATTCGCTTTGATTTCAGTAATATCATGCCCTAGACCAATTACTTGATCTTCATTTAAAAATGACACATTCCAACGAATCCATTTTCTTCCACCCGAAGATGTTCTTAATTCGTGTTCAAAAATTTGAGTAGATGCTTGCTGCTTAAGCATACTTAAAATTTTATTTTTCACTTGTTCTCCTTCTGGTTTAGAAAAACGCGTAATTTCCCACCAGTTATTTCCAATTAAATCGTCAGAGTTATAGCCCAGTAAAGTTTGAGCTGATTTACTTACATAATCTATACTCCCATCGTTGTTTAAAACAACAATAAGCGTATTTAATTTATCAAGGATTTGATCCTGAACATCGATGGCAAACATGGTAAACTGTAATTTTTGAATTGTGAAAAAAAGGGGAATTAAAACTTCAAACTATCTAATGACAATGCAACGCCACATGGAAATAGGGCGAATGCTTCTATTACAGAATCGATATGTATGATTGTTTTTCACGAGACAAATCTAATACATTATTTTAAATGACGCTACTTTTGTAAAAAAAGAATATATATCCCTTATAAATCAAGAGCATCAGGGACTTAAATCGTCTATTAAATTTTGTATATTTGATGTATTATGAAAAAAAATCATCTAATATTTATTAATTTATTCATTGGAATTTTATTTTTTGGATGTACAAAATATAAACAGGTTAATTACCATTTTTCAGCGCTGAGTTTAAACTTACTTAATAACTCTGCCGCAGAGCCTGATATTTCCACTGCGGATTCTTTGCCCGCAAAAGCATTTGGAATAAGATTAAACCTTCATCCGATGACTGATTCGGAAACAAGTGGTTCGTTCAGTGCAGAACATTATTATAATATAATAAATACCAATACCATTTCTGCTATTTATATATCGAGTTCAGATAGTTTTGATGTTAGCCTACCACCAGGTTCTTGTTTAAATAATAAATTTATCTATTATAAAGGAGCTTATGATTCCTTTGATACAATTGGTTCCCAGTCTAGCATTAAACCAACTAATTATTATAAAAAAGATTATGAACAAAACTACTTGCCAGAGTATGCCGATATTTTATTGATACACTCTTCTTCAAAATACAAAGCTCAACGCTTTAAAATCAAACTCACTTTTCAGGATAATAGTCAATTTATAGATTCTACTTCTCTTATTAAATTATACTAAGAATGAGAACATTTACTATAATTTATTTTATTGTTATTTCAAATATTATTTTCAGTCAATCTAATGTAATGTTTGCAGACCGTGAACCTTGTAATTTCAGGATTGATGCTAGTTTTAGTCTTGGATATGGCTATGGATGGTACAATAAAATAAATTCACTTACATCATCTGCTGATTTACTATTAAATAATTCTAACCATGGCTTTACTTTTTTAACATTACCCGACATTCAGTTTATCGTAAAAGATAAACTTGGTTTAAGTACAGGTTTTGATTTTATTTATGGAAGTACTGATGATAAAAAAATAATAAAAGAATTTCAAAATACTGAACCATACTATTATACACAAATACCAAACGATGAGTATAATAGAAGCTATTCTTCTTTAGCTGGAAAATATAACTTTAAATTTTTAAAATTAGGATTAACTGGTTTTAATAGAATTAGTAAAACAATAGTATTAATCCCATCTATCAATTGGTTGTTTAATCTTGAATCTACCTATCCAGAATTTCAAATTAAATATAAAGAGCCCAATAGTAATTATATGTTTACTCGCAGTTTCACATCAAATAATGTTAAAGTTAATGGATTGAAAGTTGGTCTCAACAGCCGAATATATTACTGTTTCGACAAACCTAAAAAACATAATAGTTCATACATTGAAGCAAAAATTGAGCTCATTTATCTTCAATCAAAAGCATCTTTTTTTTATGAAGATACGGATATTTATAGCAAGTCAAGTGTAAGTACCCCAACTTCAATTACTAATAATTTTCTTTTTTTAAATGTTGGAATTAGTTTTTTAGGAATAGATCTCAAATGGAAAAAGAAAAAAGATATTAGTATCGAATAAATTTAAAATTCAACTAATAAATCAAAACAGTCTTATTCCCCACCTTATCACTAACCTCAATTCGCATGCTATTAGTGGCTTTAGGAGCTTCTGTTAAATTGCAAGTAACCGTTTGAGACTTTGCATCATATTCGGCTATTTGCCAAACGTCATTTACATATACACTGTAATCAGCAATGCCAGATAATTTATCTGAAATTTTAAAATGTATGAAATTAGTGATTGGTGTTTTTTTCTTTTTAGATGCAGGGATAGTAATCGTTGGCGCAATGGTATCGTAAGTGTAATTAAAGGTACCAAACGATTTAGAATCTGCACGTAACCAACCATCTTCAAACTGTCCGCCTATAGGATCTCCATTAACGGTCATCACTAATTTCGATTCTTTTTGTTTAATCGGTTTGTTAATTTTTAATCCCATTTTAAAAGCCTTTATAACCTTATCATCTTTATCTCCAAGCTCAATACCGCCTCCAATAGGGGCTTTAATGTA
>JANYGR010000233.1 GCA_025359355.1 Bacteroidota bacterium
ACCTAAACTCTTACTCATTTTTTGTCCATTAACCGTAAGCATATTGGTATGCAACCAATAATTAGCCGGTGATTTACCGCAATAGGCAATGTTTTGAGCTATTTCATTAGTATGATGAGTTGCTTGTAAATCCATACCACCACCATGTATATCAAATTGTTCTCCCAAATATTTAGTACTCATAGCCGAACATTCGATATGCCAACCGGGAAAACCAACTCCCCATGGACTAGGCCATTTCATTAAATGTTCAGGTTTAGCTTTTATCCATAATGCAAAATCCAATCGGCTACGTTTTTCGTCTTGTCCATCCAAATCCCTTGTATTTTCAAGTAATTCCTCCAACTTACGATTTGTTAAAACCGTATAATTATTCGATTTAGCATACTTATCTACATCAAAATAAACTGTTCCATTATGTTCGTAAGCCAAGCCATTAGCAATAATTTTTTTAGCTATTTCTTGTTGCTCAATTATATGACCTGTAGCTGTAGGCTCAATACTTGGTGGAAGCGCATTAAATAAATTCATCACATCTCTAAAACCGACCGTGTAAGTTTGCACTATCTCCATCGGTTCTAACTGAGCCAACTTAGCCTTTTTAGAGATTTTATCTTCGCCAACATCACCATCGCTTTCTAAATGTCCGGCATCGGTTATATTACGCACATAACGTACTTTGTAGCCAATATGAGTTAGGTAACGATAAATAATGTCAAATGACATAAACGTACGGCAATTCCCTAAATGGACGTCGCTATATACAGTTGGACCGCAAACATACATTCCTAAAAATGGCGCATTAATAGCTTTAAATTCTTCTTTTGTTCTGCTTAGTGTATTGTAAATAAATAATTTTTCCATAGTTAAATTAACGAGTTTAAATGTAATAAAAAAAGACGGCGCAAAGCCGTCTTTAATATATAATGAATTTACTAATAATTAATTTTCGATTGGGGCATCTCCAACATAAATTCCATTTCTGTATTTAGCAATTCGTTGTAAAATACCGTTCTCATCATAGATATAAGCTTTTCCGTCCATTAAACGGTTATTATCAAAAACACCGTCTTTAGTAATTTGTTTGTTTTTATTATAAGTAATATTTTGACCATTTAAAACCATAGGGCCTTTAGAAGTTACACCATTAGGTTTTTCATCAGGTTTTAGAACTATTTTAGGAGCATTATCAATTGGAGATTCTTTAATTTTAACAATTGGTTTTTTAGGTTGGTATTCTTTAATAGAAGCCACATCCACATTACCATCATTATACGTTTTTTCAGCCTTTAATTCTCCATTCTCATGGTATTCCTTAATAACGCCAGCTTCTTTACCATTTGCAAAACTTCCTTCAATAGCTAACAAAATTATTGCTAATGGCTTGGCTTACGAACATAATGGAACAGTTTATTTTGATGTAGATAAGTATGCTAAATCAAATAATTATACGGTTTTAACAAATCGTAAGTTGGAGGAATTACTTGAAAACACAAGAGATTTGGATGGACAAGACGAAAAACGTAGTCGTTTGGATTTTGCATTATGGATAAAAGCTAAGCCTGAACATTTAATGAAATGGCCAAGTCCTTGGGGAGTTGGTTTTCCTGGTTGGCATATCGAATGCTCGGCTATGAGTACTAAGTATTTGGGAGAACAGTTTGATATACATGGTGGCGGTATGGATTTACAAGCAACTCATCATACTAATGAAATAGCTCAAAACATTGCCTATTGCGGTAAATCGCCCGCTAATTATTGGTTGCATACAAATATGCTTACTGTTAACGGACAAAAAATGAGTAAGAGTTTAGGTAATAGTTTTTTGCCAATGGAATTGTTTACGGGAAATCATCCTTTATTAAATAAAGGATTTACTCCAATGGCAGTGCGTTTTTTTATGATGCAAACCCATTATAGAAGTACTTTAGATTTTAGTAACGATGCTTTGGAAGCAGCAGAAAAAGCTTTTAATAAATTAATGGAGAGTTATAAGACGCTTCAAACGCTTACTGCATCAGGTAATTCAAGTGAAGATGTAAAAGCGATAGAGCGTTCTTGTTATGATGCCATGAATGACGATTTTAATACACCCGTTTTAATCTCAAAATTATTTGACGCGATACGTTTAATTAATTCGGCTTACGATAAAAAAGCAACTGTTACAAAAGAAGATATTACTCTTTTACAAGCGATCTATCAGCATTTTGTATTTGATGTGATGGGCTTAAAAAAAGAGGAAGAAACGGGAAAAGCTAATACAGCCTTGGAGCAAGTGATGAATTTGGTGTTGGATTTAAGGGCGAAAGCGAAAGCCAATAAAGATTTTGCAACTTCTGATGAGATCAGAAATAAATTAACGGAGGCACACATACAAGTGAAGGATGGGAAAGAAGGCGTAACTTGGAGTATTTAGCGCTCTTTAGAGAGTTTATATTTTGATTTTGTATGATTTAAAATCTCTCATAGCCTAAGTAAAATATAAGCATTGTGATTAAGACTTTTTTAATTGATTATTTATATTGATACAGTCGTGTTCTATTCTTTTTTAATTTGTATTTTCGTAAGAACGAATATTATATCCAATTAAATGAAATCCATATTTTTTATATTATTTTTAATCATCACATTTAATTTAGAGGCTCAACCTCCTAGTAAATTTTACACACGTATTGGTGGTAATGGATACGATGTTGGTTATGATGTAAAACAAACGCTTGATAATGGTTATATTATTACTGGCTCTACAAGTAGTATGGGTGTTGGTAATACAGACATGTATCTATTGAAATTAGATAGTATGGGACAAATTAAATTTCAAAGTACTTTTGGGAATGCAAATAATGATATTGGTAAATCGGTTATACAGCTGATAGATTCGAGTTATGTAATCGTTGGATATACCAATTCCATTGGCTTTGGAGGTTATGATATTTTTTTGGTAAAGGCAGACAAATACGGTGCTTTAGTTTGGCAAAAAACAATTGGAGGTACTGATTGGGATTTTGCAAACAGTTTACAACAAACGAGTGATGGTGGTTTTATTATCGCAGGCTCTACATATAGCTATGGATACGGTAATGCAGATGGTTATGTAGTGAAAACAGATGCTAATGGAAATGTGATGTGGAGTAAAACATACGGAGGAGCTAATGACGACGAGTTTAAATCCATTATACAAACAATGGATGGCGGTTATGCTTTATGCGGTTATACAAAGAGCTATGGAGACATTAATGGTGATGCTTGGGTTTTTAAATTATTAACTAATGGGGATTCGGCATGGAGTAAGATTTATGGGGGAGTTAAGGAGGATTTTACTAATAAGATAATTCAAGTTCAAAGTTCTGATTTAGTTGTAGCTGGAGGTACCCGAAGTATACCTACTTCTACTTCAACTATAGAACAAACTATGTTGGTAAAATATGATGTAATTAATGGTAATCAATTATATTACTATATTGACCCTGTCGGATATGAAGAATATTATAATAGTATAGCGGAAGGAATAAATGGTTCATTTGTAGGTTGCGGAAGAACTAAAAATTTTGTTTTTGGTTATCAAGGATTAGTGGATGTTTATGGGATAGGATTTTCTTATATTAATTTTTATTCTTTTGCTACAGGAAATAATGATGAGTTTTACTCTGTTTGCAAAACTAAAGATAAAGGTTTTGCATTAGTTGGTTCTACGCAAGGTGCTTTTCCAACATTACAAGATGTTATGTTTTTAAAAATAGATAGTATAGGGAATTACGGTAACAGCATCACATCAATAAAAAACATTGAATTAGATAATCAAGACATAACTATTTTCCCTAATCCGTCAACCGATTTCATAAACATTATTTTGTCGAATGGATTAGACGTAAATAAATCTTATTTTAAAATAATAGATGTTAATGGCAATGAAGTTTTATCAAATACCGTACACTATCATCATTCAAAAATTGATATTCCCAATCTATCCGCTGGATTATATATTTTTCAACTGTATAATGAAATTGGGTTACTCAAAACATTGAAGATTTCTGTTATAAAATAAACAAGATGTTTAATAGTTTATTTTATAATAATACTCAAAAGTTTACAAATCGTTTATGGATTTACTTTGCCATTGTATTTATTGTAAATTTTATTTTTAAGATTTCTTACTTAGGCTATGCTTCATTTTGGTATGACGAAATAATAAGTGTTCAGTCTGCATCGCTTGATTTTGGACATATTAAACACGTATCTGAATGGGATAAAAACCCACCATTTTATTATTATTGCTTAAGTGTTTGGCTAAAACTATTTAATGATACTGAATATACAGTAAGATTACTAAGTGTAATTTTTAGTTCATTGGCAGCCGGAACGTTATTTATCATTGCGAATAAATATTTTAATAAAATAACGGCTATCATAGTTTCCTTCCTTTTCCTCTCTAGTAATGTATTGTTTTATTATTCTCACGAGGCTAGAGCTTATTCTTTAGTTTTATTGTTAGGGCTTCTATCGACTTTAGTTTATTTCAATTTTAAAGATAAGCCAACAATTAAAGATATTATATTATTAGGGATTATCAATTTTTTATTGATATATACTCATTATATATCTGGGCTTATACTCATTTTTCAAACAATATTGATGCTACTCTATTTTGATAGAAAACAAAAAAAATATTTTTTAATTAGTTTATTAATAATCCTAATATTAACCGCATTACGTTTTACAAAAAAACAATTTTCATTGATCATTGATTTTAATAGTTCGACAAGTACTTTTTGGCTCAAGAAATCAGATATTACCTATTTAAAAGAGGTTATATCAACATTTTTATTTAATGAATATATTTCTATTTTATCTTTAGGTCTGATTGCAATCGTTTTCACTTTTCTGATATTTAAAAGGCTTAGAACAGCGCAATTTAATATTATATATAGTCTTTGTGTTGGATTAGGCTCTATACTTTTTTTATTTTGTTTAGGTAAAATCACTCCTATTTTTTTAGATAGATATCTTATTTTTACTTTACCATTTATATATATACTTATTGCTTATGGTTTATCATTTGTAAAGAACAAATACATTTCGGTATCAATTATAGTCGCATTTTTTATTTATTCTATGTTTAAAATAGATTATAAAACAAATAAGGGAATGGATTATAGATCAGTTGTTAAATTTATAAATTTGATAAAAGACAAAAACGATTTAATCATTGTTAAAACTAAAGACATAAAGCCTTTATATTGTTACTATTATGATTCTGAATTTTTTAGTAAGCAAAAGAAAGATTTGCCTCAAGACGATCATATTGTTTTTTGCAATACTTGGCAAGATGTAGGTATGGATATCAATAGTTTTAAACGGATAATTGTTGTGGATTCATACCAAGAGTACAACCCGAATGAAAGGGATTTTGTATTAAAATTATCAGAAAAAAAGACAAGTTATTTTATAACAGATTATTTTAAGGGAGTTAAAATATCGTTTTATAAATAAAGCTTCGTATTTATTAAACACAATCAAAACGATCATCAATCAGATTTTAAAATATATTAATTATAGGCTTACAGCTTTTACTGAGCATGATTTGCATTCGCCGTTTGTATATGATTTATATATGCAATTGGTTAAGAATCCAAATCCTTTTGGCGATTTTGAAGAACTTAAAAAGTTAAGGAAACAATTACGTGTTAATACAGAAATGATTGCTGTTAGTGATTTTGGAGCTGGATCTAAAAAATTAAATTCATCCAATAGAAGTATCAAACAAATAGTAAGACATGGGATTGCTCCTCAAAAACAAGCAGAATTTTTATACCGTTTCATTAACTTTTTAAATCCGAAAACGGTAGTTGAATTAGGTACGTCTGTGGGTTTAACCAGTATGTATTTAGCGAAGGCAGCGCCTAAAGCAAGGATTTATACGTTGGAAGGTTGTGAAAATTTGACGAGATTTTCAACCCAATTATTTAAAGCAAATCATGTAAAAAATATCATTTCCATTACAGGAAATTTTAATGATACGCTTCCTAATTTATTAAGTTCGTTAGCAACAGTTGATGTATTGTATATTGATGGAAACCACTCATACGAGCCAACGATTAGGTATTTTGAATTGGCTTTACAAAAAAAGAATGAACGAACTGTTTTTGTATTTGATGATATTAATTGGAGTGAAGGAATGCAACGTGCTTGGCGAGAAATATGCGCACATCCAGAAGTTACTTTAAGTTTAGATTTTTTCTTTTTTGGTGTAATTTTCTTTAGAAAAGAACATAAACACAAAGAGCATTTTATTCTTAAATTTTAGAATATTAAAAAGCCCACTTTTATAAAGGCATTGATTCGGTTAAGCCCTCTAATTCTGGCCCCAGCCGTATTTTCAATATAAAGACTATTTAAGTAATTCGTACTTTTACTTGATTGAGCTAAATCGTATAATAAACCGGGAATCGATAATACTTGTATATTGACACCGTAATCCAATATTAATCTGTTGGCTATGATTCGAGAACGACCCCATCCAAATAAGATATTAAATCCTTTAAATGATTGGTTTAACGGGCCGTAATTAGAAACAGAAGTAATAGGCTGGTTAGTATTATAATCTGTAGCTGTTTGAAACATGATAGTTGGATCATAAGTAGTATTGTATAAATTTAATACTGGCCCAAAAACCATATATCTACCCCATGGTGCTACATAACGCTTGCTGTAAAGTTTCCCATATAAACAGAGGGATTGTCCGTTTATTTTATAATACCCCTGAATGTCGTTAGATAAATTATAAGAATAATTATAATTATTATTTAAAGAGTATGCATTTATAGCATTATCATAAGTAGTTCTATAAAACTTACCGGAAAAGCCAAGCATAAAACGAGAGCTTAATGCGAACTCCATATAAGCTTCGTGGGTATAGTTGTATGCAAATTGCCCAGTTGTAGCGCTTCCATTTTGCGAAGACTTATGTCCAACTATTGTGTTGTTACGAGCATCTCCATTAGAAAGTGCAGGGCTAAAATGGGCGCCATAGCCTAATACAAAGCGTTTACCTAGATGACCAGGTGCTTGAGCAAAAGAAATGGAAAATGAGAAAATAAAAATTAATTGGAATAAGAATTTCATAAAATAGTTTGTTAGGATATGGGAATATGATTTTTATTAATGATTATTTTGCATGACTAATTTCAAAAAATGACTGGTAAACTTTAGCATTAATTAAATCTTTGGTTGCTCTACCATGAAACGCTTCATATTTTTTATAAACCATCTCGTTGTTTTTAATATCATAAACGAAACAATAATAATAAGTTGTCAAACCATTTCTAAGCCCTCTATAATTAACAATCCCCGTTTTCATCACATACTGGGTACCGTATTTTGAAATAACCTTGTCGATATCATCCGTATTAAAAATCGGATTTCTATCAGCATCGTTTCCGTCAAATTTTTCGGTAAACCAATCGTTGATGGTTGAATAATCGTTTACTTTATCAGCTTCTGAGGCGGACATTAAACTTGGGTCAAGAGTTACTAATTCGAAATTCTGGCGTTTAGCGCAATCATCTACAGTTACTGTAAATTTTTCTTGATTCTCGTCAGATTCAATGTATTTCATTTTATCTACTTTACGAGTCTCATTAATTTTTAAATAAAATGGTTCTAATAGTACTACTTTTTCTATTTTTAGTTTAGCAGTTTTAACATACTCACTATTTTTTGTTGTTTTAGTTTTGGTATTACGCGAATTGTAAGTTGAAAATCCAGAGCTATTATTTCCAGAATTAGATCCTGCCATAGGGAATTTAGTTGCAAATTCAGTGTCATTCATGAATAGGTCTACATACATTTCTTTATAATAGGCAGTATCGTAGTTCTTAAAGCTATTTTCTTTTTGAAGACTTGCTATTAAATCAGTTTTTGAGCTTGATTCATCTTTTGTTATAATTGAGTCTTTTTTTACTTCAGCAATAACTGCTGGTTTTTTGGTTACTCGCACAAAATCAATAATTCCCCAATCTGTATTTTTCATTAATTTGAACAAACTGTCAGAGTATGCGCTCATTTGTTTATTATTTGGAAATTTTTTATGAGCTCGATACACGTAATTGAGAGACATCATAGTCCATTCATTTGCTGGCATTTTGCCAATTAAATGATATAATTGCTGAGGATAACTTTCGATGTCAGTATAAGATTTCATGCCGTCTTCTAAATAAGAATCACTGTTGTAACGCAATAGCCCTTTACCGTGTAAGCTAATAGCGTACATACATTTGGAAATTACTTCTGCCACATATTCATTATTTGGATATTTTTTTGATAAAATATAAGCCGCATATAGGGCACTTTGGTAATCTCTGTTTTTTAAATACAAACGGCATAATTCCATTCGCGCTAAATCTCTTATGTATTCAAATTGTTCTTTACCTAATACTTCATTTACTTTCCCAGTATTACTTCTATTGGCAATTAAATCGGCAATGGCTTGTTTACGCTTGGCAGTATTAGGATGCGTGTGTTTAGTATCGTCTTCATTAGAGTTATTTCTAATAGAAGACACTTCTTTTAAAAAATATCCTGTGGGCAATTTATAATGTTCATTTTCGAAAAATTGTTTTTGGAATTCAACTAGCTCAAACGGTAAGTGCGCATATTGTAATACATCAAATGCTTTTTCGGCTTGCTTAAAATTATAATTAGTTTGCTCAAATAATTTAAATCCTTCAATGTCGGCTTCACTTTCAGTTTCTTTAGAATATTGACATTTTTCAATTAACTTATCTTCGCGATCTTGTCCATTGTAGTTTTTATTGTCAATTTTTTTGTCATTCACATAGCCATTGATGTTGTGCTTTTTTGTGTAATGAGAAATTTCGTGACAAAGTATATATGCTAATTGAGCCTCCGTTTCGGCTTGAGAGATTAATCCGATATCTAAAAAGATATATCCTTTATCGTAGCTATATGCATTAACTACGGGCGATTTAAGCGTAAAAATATGTAGTTCTTTTCGAAGAGTTGGATTGTTTTTTAATACAACATCCGCTACTTTGTTGAGGTATTTGGTTACCTCATCATTAATAAGAGTGTTCCCACTTTTTACAATTTTTTCAATTTCGTAATTAGCTTCAGTTACATAAGTTTTTTTTAAACGGATATCTTCATCCTTTTGCTTATTTAACTCTGTGATATCATTTTGTATAACGTTACGAATGTTTTGAGTGAAAATATCAGGAAGGGTTCCAGAAGATTTAAGTGGTGTGAAATTTTCGTTTAAATTTTGTTGAGCAAAGCAAGCATTTGCTGATAGAAAAATAAATAGAGCCAGTTTATTCATGTAGAATTTGATTAGGATATAAATATAAAAAAAACCGCTTTAATAAAATAATTAAAGCGGTTTTTTATTAAAAGAAATAACTTAACGATTATTCGAATTTGATTTTAGAAAAACGATCTTGTCCTTTATCTTCTGTATAAATATAGATTTCATTATTTGCACCTGGTACGAAAATCTCAGTATCAGAAGGTGGCATAAATTGAGGATTACGTTCTTGAATAGGCGCAAAACAATAATCATCATTTTTCATTAATACAGTTCGTTTAGTAATTTTACCATCTAATAAAGACATAGTATTACAAACAAAATTAGAACCATGTATACCTGATACATTTTTTAAATCTTTAGGTTCAAAATCTGCTTTCTCATAACGCTCAATGTTTTTAGGATGATCATCATTTAAGATGTATAAATTTTTAGAAGTAGCTACAGCAATATATTGTTTGAAAACGTGTGCAGCTCCATTAACTCTATCATTTTGACGTAAAGGAGAGTTTTTGATCCATTCAAATTCACCTTTAGCATTTAATTTGGCAACGATAACATCCATATATTCATAAGCATAGTAACCATTGCTCATACCAAAGCCACCCATACCAAAGCCACCCATTCCACCAAAGCCACTATTACTACTGTTTTGGTAGTATTGTTCGCTATATTGTTCTCCAACATAATAAACAGCGTCTCCAACAGGAATAATATAATCCAATTTATATTTGAAATATCTTGAACGACTAGGATTAGATTCTAAATCTTTTAATAATTTGTCATCAAAAAACTTAACTGTTTTTGCAGCAACTGCATTTGTTGTTGTATTTACTTTAAAGCTAAAAATACCAACTTTCACTAAATCTCTTCCTTTTCTTTCAACTACATCTTTTAAGAAACCACCAATAACTAATTCGTTATCGCTTGTTTTAGAAAATTCGATATCTTTCACATAATAATCATCATCAAAGCCAAGGTCTAATTGCTTTGGTTTTTGATCTGCTGCATTTAACGTATAAACTTTTAATTTATATTTTTTTTCTTTTTCAGTAGATGATTTAGCTAATTCAGTAACACAGTAATAAATGTTATCGTTTTTATCTAAGAATAAACCAATATAACCATAACTGTCAAATTTAGTAGGATCTAAACCAAACAAAGATGCTGCGAAACCAGCGCCCCATGAGCCACTTGCATTTAAGTTTTGATCAACTGTTTTTGTCCATAGCTTTTTTTGACTAGCAGCATCCATTAAAATCAAATCCGTTTTATAGGTATCTGCTTTATTTGCTTTATGAGAAGCTTTGATTGCAAATTTTGTATGAGTTGGATTAGGATAAATATCAAAATCAACAAATTCGTAATGATCAGAACTAACCGTTAAAATTTCTTTTAATTGCTCAGATACCACACCAGCAGAAGTTACTGTTTGATAAAATAACGTCATTTTATCCGCTTTTTTATCATATTGTCTTCTAAAAATAAACACGTTTCCTTCGGAATATTCAACGTCTTCAATTTTAGTATTATTTTCTTCACCTAAACTAATCTCTTTAGAAAACAAAGGCTTTAAAGTTTTTTTGTCATATTTTTCTACAAAAAATGAAGTTCCTTTACCTTTACTTCTAATACGGTAACAATAATAACTATTGTCGTCGCCACCAAGCATACGGTTCATTTTATTGTTTTTGTCATTTTCTAAGGCTGGCCCGTCAGTCATCTGAACTTGAGCAAAAGCCATGCTTCCTAATGAAAGAAGGCAAGTGGTTAATGTTTTTAATTTCATAATTTATTGAGTTTAATTAAGGATTTAAATACTGATTATAAATGTATTACTTTTTTTGAAATACAAAATAATTAAATCGTAAATAAATAATTATTATTTACGACACATATAAAGCAACTCTCCTTTAGGTAAGCGGTAACGTTCTACTAACTCTGGAGAAATTTCTTTTGTATAATCTTCTACAGTTACTTTAAACCCTGCAGCAGCTAATTTATCTTTATAATCTAAGCCAAATAAACGCACATGGTCTTTTTGCCAAAAATGAAGTTCACGGTCTTTTTCGGTAACAATACTTTTATCTTCGTATGTTTCGTATCGGTTTACATCTTGTGGAATTTGAAAGATACCAAAGCCGCCCGGTTTTATCATACGGTATAATTCGGAGATGCATTGCTCTGCATTTTCAACGTGTTCTAATACATGATTACAGAAAATAACATCAAAGGTATTGTCTTCAAAAGGCGCATGGTGTAAATCAAAATGAACATCTGCAATTGGCGAGTTATAATCACCAGTCGTATAATCTAAATTAGGCATTGCTCTAAAAAGCTTATAAAAGCACTGTTCGGGAGCAATGTGTAATAATTTATGTTTAGCTGTAAAGAAGTCTGTTTTGTTTTTTAGGTATAGCCATAATAAACGATGCCTTTCTAAAGACAAGCTACCGGGGCATAATACGTTATTTCGTTTAGCTCTGCCGCCATATCCGTAAGGTAAAAATTTACGGTATGTTTTCCCACTAATAGGATCTTCGTATGCTTTTCCATAATATACGATGGGGGCAATTTTACTAAAGATTAAACTGAACTGTATCAGAATAGGACGGGGAATGGTGCGAAGCAGAAAGTGAAACATAATGTATGAGTTGTATGATATTTAATTTTTAGTAATTTCTATAATAATGGGGACAATGTTTTTTACTTTGGTATCAGCTATAAAATTAATTTTCGAATCGTTATTAAATTTAATATCCTTGATGATGTCATCCGCTAATATATCATTGATGCGTTGCTGATAATCTGTTGTTTTATTTGCATTAAATTTTGCATTCAACGTTTTAAAATCTAAGGGTTTTTTAGATATTAATACAGCGATATAGTCTTTGGTGCCAATGTTATCAGGAGTCATACTTTTTTCGCGAGGAAAAACACGAGTGCCCGTAATGCCACAATAAGCTGAGTGTTTGGGCGTATAGGGGAATAAGACATAACTTCCATTATCGGTTTCTTTTCCGAAAACATACACGTAACATTCCAAATTGTTTTTTAGTTGTACTTTAAATTTTGACCCAATTTTCATCGGAGTAGTTGTACTATATACATTGTTTCCTTTGTTGGTTAAGGCAAACGGTTTTTT
>JANYGR010000249.1 GCA_025359355.1 Bacteroidota bacterium
GATTTTATTAAAAAAGGACTACTAGGTACTGGTATGTTTATTACTACAGCAGCCTTAGGCGATGTTATTAAAAATAACATTGATGAATTAACTCAACTCGAACCATTAGGATTTAATCATTTACCAAACCCAAAAACTAAAATTATGGCAAACACCGTATTACACAAATCAGACACACGTGGTCACGCTAATCATGGTTGGTTAGATAGTCATCACACTTTTAGCTTCGCTAATTATCATAATCCAGATAGAATGCACTTTGGTGTATTAAGAGTATTGAACGATGATAGAGTTGATCCAGGAATGGGATTTGGGACACATCCGCACGATAATGTGGAAATTATTTCAATCCCATTAGAAGGCGATTTAGAGCATAAAGACAGTATGAATAATGTAACCGTTATTAAAAATGGCGACATACAAGTCATGAGTGCAGGAACAGGAATCTATCATAGCGAGTATAATAAAAATGCAGATAAGCTTACTAAGTTTTTACAAATATGGGTGTTCCCAAATAAAAAAGATGTGACACCTCGCTACGATCAAATTACATTGAAATTAGAAGATCGTCATAATAAATTGCAACAGATATTATCTCCCAATAAAGAAGATGCTGGTGTTTGGATACATCAAGATGCATGGTTTCATTTAGGCACTTTTGATAAAGATTTCGCAACGGAATATACTATCAAAAGAAAAGGAAATGGTGTGTATGTTTTTGTTATTAAAGGCGACATCCTAATTGATGGACAACTCTTAAATGAACGTGATGGTTTAGGTATTTGGGATACAGATAAAATAAGCCTTGTGGCGAAGAGTGCTGGCGCTGAACTATTATTAATGGATGTTCCAATGACAACTTAAAAAACAACAATCAATGGAGTTAGTATTTTTATGAACGTAACTAAACTTACAGCTCCATTGATGAATTAGAAGGTATAGCGTTTGATTTGAATTTGACTCTCGAAGTTAAGTAGTGGGGGGGAGTAAATTTATAGTTTAAATATAAAATCACTTCTCGCATTTTTTTAGTTCTTCTATACTTTTTTATGAGTATCAAAGTACTTTTTATATTCTTCATACATTGGAATTGCTTCTTGATTTCCTAATTTTACTGCTCGTTTTAAATCCTCATATGCTCCCTCAAAATCTTGTAAATTTGATTTAGCATTTGCTCTTACTCCATAAATACCTCCAACATTTGGATTAATTGAAATACTTTTATCACAATCTTCGATGCATTCTTTAAATTTTCCTAATTTCATATATACGAATGCTCTATTACCATACACATTAGCATCTTTTTGCAAATATGTAGGTATTTCTTTCATGTCAATCAATGCTTCTTTATACTTAGCTAATCGTTTTTTATAAATACCTCTAAATACAAATAACCCCTTATTAGCTGGTTGCTTTTTTATAGCCACATTCATATCTTCAATAGCTTTATCAAACAAACTGTCCTCTTCATATTTTTGAGAACGATGGATTAAATACCTCACTCTTAAACTATCATCATGTTCGATAGCCTTTCCTAGATAGTAATAAGAACTATCCCTATTAAGTAACCATGACCAAGCTATACTTTTTTCAAAATAAACGAGTGCCGCATAATTTTTATCTTTTGCAAAAGCTACATCTAAAAAATGGAGGGCTTCTTTAGTGTCATGCGATGCGATTAAAATTTTAGCTAAATCAATTGTATAGTCTACATTATTAGTATCTGTTTCATACATTCTTATGTAAGTCTTTTTTATGTCAACAATTTCGCCCGTCTTATACTTATCTTGTGCATTTACAAAAATAGTATCATGTACGTAATGCTTTAATTTCATTAAACTATCATGAGTTAATACAACAGGTTTATTTTCGTTTTTATCCTCTACAAAATCACATGAGGAACAAACAACACAGATAACAACTAATAATTTAATAATACGAAACATAAGGATTAACTTTTTAAATTAATTAAGGCTAAAAAAAGGCGAACAAATTGTTCGCCTTTTTAATTATACTTATTTAGCATAAGCCGTGGCTCGTACTTCTCGAATCACCGTTACTTTTACCTGTCCAGGATAAGTCATTTCGGTTTGTATTTTTTGAGAAATATCAAAGGCTAATTGTTCCGATTGTTTATCATCTACTTTATCCGCAGATACAATCACACGGACTTCACGTCCGGCTTGTATCGCATACGTTTTTTCTACACCGTTATATCCTAAAGCCAAGGCTTCCAAATCTTTCAAACGTTTCATGTATTGTTCTGCTACTTCACGGCGTGCGCCTGGGCGAGCACCACTAATAGCATCACACACTTGAATAATTGGCGCATATAAAGTTTCCATTTCAATTTCATCGTGATGGGCACCAATGGCATTACATACCTCTGGTTTTTCTTTATATTTTTCAGCCAACTTCATACCTAAAATAGCATGAGGGAATTCTGGTTCATCATCAGGTACTTTACCAATATCATGTAATAAACCGGCACGCTTGGCAACCTTAGGATTTAAGCCCATTTCAGAAGCCATGATGGCACAAAGGTTTGCAACTTCACGACTATGTTGTAATAAGTTTTGTCCGTAAGACGAACGGTATTTCATACGTCCCACCATTCTAATTAACTCAGGGTGTAAGCCGTGTATACCTAAGTCGATACATGTACGTTTACCGGTTTCGATAATTTCTTCATCAATCATCTTTTTGGTTTTCTCTACAACCTCCTCAATACGAGCAGGGTGAATACGACCATCCGTAACTAATTGATGTAAAGATAAACGACAAATTTCACGACGAATAGAATCAAAGCAAGATAACGTAATAGCATCAGGAGTATCATCTACAATAACTTCCACACCGGTAGCGGCTTCTAAAGCACGAATATTACGCCCTTCACGACCAATAATACGTCCTTTGATCTCATCACTTTCAATATGGAAAACAGTCACCGAATTTTCAATGGCAGTTTCTGTAGCCAAACGTTGAATCGATTGGATGATGATCTTCTTCGCTTCTTTATTAGCGTTGATCTTCGCTTCATCCATAGTATCTTTAATAAAAGCCATTGCATCGGTTTTAGCTTCTGCTTTTACGCTTTCTATCAATTGAGCTTTCGCATCTTCTGCGCTTAGTCCGGATAATTTTTCAAGTTGCTCTACTTGCTTGCGGTGAGATTTTTCGATCTCTTCGCTTTTCTTTTTGTACAAATCCATTTGGCTGTTCAATTGCACCTTTTGAGCTTCTAGTTCTTTATCCTTACGGGTTGCATCTTCCACCTTTTTAGCTAATTCACTGTCGCGTTGTTTAGCCTTATTTTCTAGGGTTACTAAATGTTGGTTACGTTCGTTAACGACCTTATCGTGTTCGGCTTTTAATTGTAAAAATTTTTCTTTGGCCTGCAATATTTTCTCTTGCTTAAATGCCTCGTTTTTTACTTCAGCTTCCTTTAGAATAATTTCTTTTTGTTTTTGAAGGTTTTCTTTTTCCATTTCACCGCTTTTATTTAAACGTGAATTAGCAATCATAAAACCAACCACTACACCTGCAATTAAGGCTAAGGCTATGGCAATAAATAATATACTCATAATTGTTTTTGTGTCGCACGTGGTTTATACTAGGTTAACTCATATTTGGGGCGACTATCCAAATACTGGTTAATAAAAAACGCACAAACAGTTTAGAACGAATCCTTCTGTTTGTGCGTAAAATGGGCCTTTTAACTTAAAGACGGTATATGTTACTATTCTGTTTCCGTTATGTTTTTTTGATGCTGAACCAACATTTGTTCTACATCTTTTAACACTTCTTTTAGAGTGCTTAACTCTTGTTCGGCTGTATGTTTTTGTTTTTGCAACTCTGTCACTAATTGAAGAGTAACCATAGCCAATACATCCTTTTTATCTTTTACTCCGTAGTTTTTTTCAAACTCCGCAATTTTCTGATTTATAATTTCAACTGCTTGTTTAACGATGCTTTCGTCTTCGCTTTTAACCTTTAATGGATATATACCATCAGCAATTTCTACTTTTACACTTACATCGCTCATTAAATCAAGCTATCTTTCTTTTTTTAAGCACTCAACAGAGCTATACATTTATCAATTTCACGCACCAACTCATTAATTTGTTTTTTCATACCTGTTTTTTCAGAACTGGTATTATTAGAACCGTTTGCTAAGATAATATTTTTTCTGTGATTATCCAATTCAGTTATGTCAATATCATGAGCGTCAACCTGTTGCGATATTACAGACACTGTGTCGTTCATTTTCAACAATTGTACGGCCATTTCCTCTTTTTCGCTCAATAAGTTCAATTTTTCATCATTTAAGATGTCAATTTGCTTAAATAAACGGTCAATAAAGGCATCTTGCTCATCAGCTTTGGTAACTGATTTTAAATTTGAAATTTCGGTTTGGTAATCAGCAATCGATGCATTTAATTCAAATAACTCCGTATTTAATAAACCGATGGATGATTGGTAGCCATTAACTTGATTTTCTAGTTCTGTTTTTGAAGACAAAAGCATTTCAAACTCTTCTTGCATTTTAAGAGCCACTTCATTTGCCGAATTAGCAGATCTCAATTCGCCACGAACAGATTCTAATTCTGATTTTAAAATATCTAACTCTGTTTGCAAAGCTACATTATTAGCAGACAAATTAGTCAACTCATAATTTTTGCTATTTAAAGTTTCTTTTAAGTCTTCCGCTTTACCTTCAGAAATGGCTTTAATGTCAGATAATTCAGCTTTCACTAAAATTAATTCTTCTTCAGTAGCTTCCAATTTATCTGATACCGAATCGATTTCAGAAATCAACGAAGTGTTTTCTACCAACAATTTAGAAAATTCGATATTACTTGATTCTAATTGTAGAGCGTGATTAAATTCCAACTCGCTTTTTAATGATTCGAAATTTTCTTTTTCTGTTATTAATGCATTAGAAGTATTATATAATTCTGATTGTAAGCTGGAGTTGGTTTCTAATAAAGAAGATATCGTTATTTCTTTTTCAGCAATCGTAGCAGTTAATTCAATAATACTGTTTTCTTTTTCTGAAACAAATAATTCTAACTC
>JANYGR010000274.1 GCA_025359355.1 Bacteroidota bacterium
TTCGTTATCCATACTCCAATATTTAATTTTAGCAGGATTATATCCCAAGCTTCCGACTCCAAACCAATGATCTAAAATACCAACCGTTGAATCTGCCGTCCAGTTCTCTAAATATAAATTAGGATTTCCATTTACCGTTGCCGTGCTTCCGCCTGCGGCATTAACCGTTCCGCCGCCGGCTAAATTTTGGCCGGTACCAGACCACCAATTAGAACCATTGTATGACCAATCATCAAAATTATGAGTTGTGTTAGCGGCAGCTTTACCAATTAATTGAAAGCCCCACATACCTTGTGCATTTGGCAAACTGTCTCCTAGTGTTTTAGCAGCATAATCCCAGTTGGTTTGATACACATTATTATACCAATCCGGATGACAGGTTAGTTTTAAACGCCAATTATATCTGCTACAATTATTCCCGCCATTCTCGCGTGCGAAACGTAAACCGACATCTCGCATAAATTTCCATTGAGCTGTTGTGGTGGGCGAACCTGGATTATCAGAGACATTATTATTTTTTCCATACAGATAGGGCGAAATGGATTTCCGTCCGCTATTTGCATCGGCAGTAATCATAACAGTTTGCGCTGTCATCGTTTGATAAATGAACGCAAAGGTAAAGTATAGATAAATTTTTTTCATAATAGTGGTATTGGTTACTCTAAGTTAGTATAAGTATTGCAATGAAAAAATAATACAATAATTCTGCAAATTTTAATTTGTAATTACAGAAGCATGAACTATTGTTCTAAAATGGGTTTATACTTTTTGTAAATTGAGACGAAATAATTTAGTACTATACTATTTGTAAAATTAGCGAAATGGCTCTTTAGGCGTTATACTTGTATTTAAGAACCTGATTAAATCTTTACTTTGAGTGGTTAATTCTGTTAATTTAAAATTCCAGAATACAATATCAAGCTCTATACCCCCATTGTAAAATGACACCGTGAAGTATTCGTTTTCAAAATTAGGATTTTTTGTAATTAAGGCATGATTGAAATGAAAGCTATTGATATACCTCATGCTTTTGCTGTACAAACTATCCCTAACTAATTTTACTAATATAATAGACTCTGTTTTATTTTTTTGAATATTTTTAGGTGTTGAGTAATTAATTTGTATAGTATCACCAATACGTTTATCGTTATATAAATTTTTATAAAGTATGTTGCCAGTATCGTGTATTTTATAATTTCGGTTAATAGATAAGGATGGATGGTATTCTTTTTTTTGTAAAGAGTTTATATTCGTAAAGTCGAATTTAGTTAAGGGAATTTTATAGGGTTCAGTTACTTGCTCATTAAATAAGGTAAAATAAGGAAGCAGTTTATTATAGTAATATTGATCTTTGAGGTATACTGTTTTTGATTGAAAATTATGACTGATTGTTAATTTTATAAAATAATTACAATATAGCCCTGTCTCTTGGTTAGATTTAAGAGTCATATTTTCAAGGCAGTGCATTCCATTTTCAAACAACGAAGAAGTTGTTTTTTTAGTTAGCTTTAATTTCCCTGAAAAATTATTCTGACTCTGCGTGATATCAAGTTTTAAATCATTGCTATCGGAATCTAATTTGTATTCATATATTTTACCGCCATTTGGTTCTTGCAATTCAATTAATAACATATAGTCAGGATTTGTATCCTGAGCAAAACCCTTTAGATTTAATAATATGATAAATATGAAAAGACGTGCCATAACAGTATTATAATCAAATTTAAACTTTTTTTAAGAGCTACCTATATTTAATCTGCTTGCTCAATGTACTGCTTACTTTTTTGAACAGCAGCTTTTAATATATCCATATTGTTGGCAGGGGTACTTGTTATTTTGTTTAGCCAACACATTGTATACGTTAATCGTGTGGCGTGTTCATCAATGGCTTCGGCGAGGTTATCGACATAGCCTGTTAAGGTGGGATGCTCTATAATTTCAAACTTAACCAAATAGGGTGTAGCTGTTATTTTTTCTACAATGGTCATAGTTTGTGTTGGCATAGCCACTGTCATTTTACGAATGGCAGCAGCTGCGCTCTTTTCAAGAATTTCTACACCTGATACATTGGGAACAAAATGCTCAGGGTGATCGATTTTAAATAATAAATGTTTCCATACATCATGGATATAAGCATCAATGATTTCAGTGTGTGAGATAGTAGTTTCCATTAATTAAAGGTATGAATTTAATAAAAGAGTTAGCTCCTTTTATAACGCGTAAATATTTTTATATACATATTACGATTATCACTATCCATGACCCTTTATAACTTGTCAATCAAACTTCAATGGCAATACAAAACTACAAATCATAAAATGAGAAAGAAGAAAAATGAGGTATACGTAAGGAAAAAAGCTTAATTTTAGATTATGAAAGTTATATATAACTAATAAAATTAATTATATGATTTTGAATGAATTACTTCTTAAAATAGATAAGAATCAGTCCGAAATTAATTCTCACGGTAAGTTCGATGAAGCTGTGTTAAAGAAAATAAATTATAAATTTCGTTTAGATTGGAATTACTATTCTAATAAAATGGAAGGAGGGACTTTGACTCGTTCGGAAACACGAAGTGTAATGGTTGGAAATGTTACTGTTGGAGGAAAACCAATTAAGGATGTGATGGAAATGAAAGGACACGATAATGTAGTTTCTGATATTCTTAAAATTGGTAAAGGTGAACTTAGAATATCTGAAAAAAGAATTAAGGAAATCCATAAAGCAATTATGCATGAAGAAGTTGATAAACAAAATTTAATTGGTGAATGGAAGAAAACAGCGAATGAAGTTATTAATTACAAAAATGAAAAAATTAGTTTTACTAAGCCTGAAAATGTTCAACATGAAATTCATGATCTTTTGAATAAAACTAATGCCGAACTAGATTTATGGTTTCAGGCTTCTAAAAGCCAAATTCATCCTTTGTTACTTGCCTCTAATTTTCATTTGGAATACGTTACTATACATCCATTTTACGATGGTAATGGAAGAACAACTAGAATTTTAACAAATTTAATTTTAATAAGTTGTGGTTACCCCCCAATAATTATTAAAGAAACTGATAAAATAAAATATTACCAATATCTTGCTGATATTCAGGCATACGGGGGAGACAAAGATTTATTTTATGAATTTATGGCTGAAAAGTTATTAGAATCTCAGCAACTTATTATTGATGCTATTGAAGGAAAAGGTATAGAAGAACCAGATGATGTTAGAAAGGAAATAGAACTACTTAAAACTCAGTTAGCAGACAAAGATTATTCTAAATCGCCAAAAAAAATCTATGATATTTTTAATGATATAAACAATCAAGTTTGGCCAAAGGTAAAGGAAACCTTAAAATCATTTGATGAATTTTATAGTGAAAGTAAAAATGAATATTTTGTAAATTATGACGATGAAAAATACGAAACGCATTTTAGATCACTTAGTTCATTAGTTAATACTGAATCATCTAACAAACCTGCTGAAATAAAAATTTTCGGTCATAATATATACGAAAGAGATATTATTCATATAAAATGGCAACAAATTAAATTTGGATTAAAGGGTAATAAAAAAAAGAGTGATACTTTAATTTATCTTTCTTTAGGATTTGAGCAAAACCATTATGATTTGCATTTAATTTTAGAAACAATAATAATATACTCAAAACAATATAGTTATTCTAACCTTGTGAATCTTGATGAAATAGAAGATATGAAAAAGAAATTAGGTAAAGAATTAATAAAAAATATTAAAGAAAATACGGGGATATAATAGTTAATATAAATGTCTTATTATTAATCATATAAATTATTTTAACGTAAAAGCCCCCTGTAAATAACAGAGGGCTCTTAGATTTATGTGTGTTGCTGCCATTACTTCTCTTTTATTCTCGCTTCTCGACTTTGCTCGAACTGACAAGGACGAGAGATTGCTTCGTCGTTCCTCCTCGCAATGACGCTTACGCTTTTACAGAAGCACGAATGATATTTAAAGCGCCGCCTGCTTTGAACCACTCAATTTGCTGAGCGTTGTAGCTATGGTTTACTTTGATATCTTCTTTTGTTCCGTCTGCATGGTTTAGTGTTACAGTTAATTGTACACCTGGTGCAAAGGTTGTTAAACCAGTGATGTCGATGCTATCGTCTTCTTTAATTTTA
>JANYGR010000289.1 GCA_025359355.1 Bacteroidota bacterium
GCGAATTTCTAATTGCAGGGTATATACAGAAGATATTACATTAACAGAATTGATTGATTTTGTGCCACAAGCTTTATCCATCAATCAAGACAAAGATAAGCACTTACATAATTTAGCGGCATTAATAGCCAATGCAAAAAGTATACATAAAGCTACTAAAGAAATCATATCAAATACCGAATGGGATTTTACAGCTGTTTATTTTGACGTAATCGATCAAGTGTGTCATACGTTTATGAAATTCTATCCACCTCAAATGGCAGGTGTTCCGGATGATTATTACGCATTATACAATCAAGTAATTAATCAAATGTATATTTATCACGATACAATGCTTGGCGAATTACTAGAATTAGTTGGAGAAGATACGACTGTAATGGTTTTATCTGATCATGGTTTTTACTCCAATCATTTACGGCCTATTCGTTTACCAAACGACCCTGCTTCGCCAGCCTTTGAACATGCACCTTTCGGAGTTTTTTGTATTAAAGGAAAAAACATCAAACAAAACCATACCATTAATGGCGCTTCGTTATTAGATATTACACCTACCATATTAAATTTATTTTCTTTGCCTTGTGCAACAGATATGGATGGTGAGATTTTGGAAGATTTGCTAAGCGTAAAAAATGATATGTCACCTATTGATAGTTGGGAAACTATTGAAGGGAATTGCGGTATGCATAAAAGCGGAAACACAAACCAATCGTGGCAATCGGCAGCAGCTTTATTTCAATTGATGGAATTAGGTTACATTCAAAAATTTGAAGCCAATAAAGAACTGACCTTAAAAAAAATTATCAACGAATCTCATTATTATCTATCAACCGTATTAATGAGTATTCATAAATATGATGAAGCTTATACCCTCTTACATCAACTTCATCACGAAAACACAGCAACGCTCCGTTATTCTTTAAAGTTAACAGCATGCCTTCAATTTCTAAACAAATATGAAGATGCAAAAGTAATTGTTAAAGAAATCAAAGACAGTAATTACAGAGAAGCGCCACCTTTATTAATTATCGATGCCATCTGTTTATCCTGTGATAAAAAAAACACGGAAGCATTAGAATTATTACTAAAAGCAGAACAAGATATTAAACATGTGCCACATCTTTATACCATGATTGGCAATGAATATGCGTTGTTAGAAGATTGGCACTCATCAGAAGTTTATTTTGAAAAAGCTTTAGCCTTAAAAGCAAATTGCGTAAAAACTTTAACGAATTTAGTTTTTGTTTTAACTCAACAACAAAAATCAACAATTAAATTCGAGACAATATTAAAGAAGCTCTCTAAACATACAAAAACAGATTTTAAAAACACATGCGATGGCCTGAATGAGCTTGATTTCAATACGGATCGCGTGATTGATTTTAGAAAATACCAACTCATCATTCGTTTATTTTTAGAGCAATTTCATAAAGGCATTAAACAATTGAAATAATTATTATAGTGATGATGAAAAAAGATTCTATTGAAAAAACAAAATTTACCTCATATCAAATCATCGTAATTGCATTACTAGCACTTACTCAATTTACAGTAGTATTAGATTTTATGGTTATGTCGCCTTTAGGCGATATATTGATGAAATCGATGAACATAAGCACGTCGCAGTTTGGGTTTGCCGTATCAAGTTATGCTATTAGTGCAGGAATAGCAAGTTTTTTAACAGCTGGGTTTGCTGACAAATATGATCGAAAAAAATTATTACTATTTTTTTATATAGGTTTTATTATCGGCACTTTATTTTGTGGACTAACAACAAATTATTCAATGCTTATTGCTGCACGAATTTTTACTGGTTTATTTGGTGGCGTTATTGGTTCTATATCCATGGCTATTGTAGCAGATTTGTTTGATTTAAAACATCGTGGACGCGTGATGGGATTTATGCAAATGGGATTTGGAGCAAGTCAAGTATTAGGTATTCCAATTAGTTTATTTATGGCAAATCAATGGGGATGGCAATCTCCTTTTTTAATGATTGTAGTTTTAGCACTATGTATTTGGATAATCATTTTAATTAAGCTACAACCAATAACTCGACATTTAGAACTAAAAATCGAACAAAATCCATTCAAACATTTATGGCATACACTTAAACAAAAAAATTATCGGATAGGGTTTATGTCAACAGCAATGCTTTCTATTGGTGGCTTTATGATGATGCCGTGGGGTAGCGCTTTTGCCATAAATAATTTACATGTAACCATTGAACAATTACCTATTTTATTTATGGTTGCAGGAATTAGCACTTTAATAATTATGCCATTAATTGGGAAGCTTAGCGACAAAATGGGTAAGCTAACATTATTTGCAATTGCATCAGTTTGGTTAATGGTAGTTGTATTAGTGTACACTAATTTATCAACTGTACCGTTTTTAGTTACCATGCTTGTTAATGTTGCAATGATGATAGGAATTATGAGTCGAATGATTCCCGCAATGGCACTAACAGCCTCTTTACCAAAACCTCATGATAGAGGTGCTTTTATGAGTATTAACTCCTCCTTGCAACAAATGGCTGGCGGAATAGCAGCGGGTATAGGTGGGATGATTGTTGTGCAAAAAACAAAAACGAGTCCTTTAGAACATTACGATACCTTAGGTTATGTGATTGCAGGTATTTTAATCGTATGTATATTTATGGTATATCGAGTTAATAAAATTATTAAAAATCAAACTACTGAAATATAAATCATCTAAATTACCAAAATGACAATTACAGAAATAGAAAACGAAATCATCGAAGAGTTTGAATTATTTGGTGATGATTGGGAAGGCAAATACGAACACTTAATTGAGCTAGGGAAATCCTTGCCAAAAATAAAAGAAGCATATAAAACAGATGATCGAATTATCAAAGGTTGTCAAAGTAAAGTATGGTTGCACTCAGAAAAACAAGGTAATGAGATTGTTTACACGGCTGATAGCGACGCTATTATTACCAAGGGAATGGTAGCTTTGATGATAAGAGTATTGTCTCATCAAACGCCACAAACCATTATTAATTCTAATTTAGATTTTATTAATAAAATTGGATTAACCGAACACTTATCTCCAACACGCGCTAATGGCTTAGTAAGTATGATTAAGCAAATGAAATTAGATGCAATGGCATTGCAATAACAAATAAGCAGATCATGTATCGGCGTAAGGTCGCACTGAACTTGTTTCTGGGTCTAATTGTTTTAGACCTCTCTTATGGATGCTGAAATAAATTCAGCATGACGAAAGTATAAAACTCCTTATCTATTCCTTCTGTAAACTCTGCACCTCTGCGGTAAAAAAAACTACTTAACTTTAATCCAAAGAGTTGTTCTACCTAGCAAGGAAACACCGATAAATCCACGTACGCTTAAGTTTCCTTTTTCATCACGCGTAATTTTACAGCTATATGTTTTGCCATTTTTAGGATCATAAATAGTACCATTATGCCATAGATCGGAGCCATTAAAGTCAAATGATTTTAGGATTTCTTTTCCTCTCAAAGGCTGAGATTGCTGCTTCACATCAGGATTATTCGTATCTAATTTACCTTCCGTTTTGGTCCATAATAATTTACCAAAATACTTATTATCCCTTTTTGTGATTTCCACCATACCTTCGTTTTTATCAGTCATGTATGTTCCTATAAGGTCATCGGCTTTATGTGTTTGAGCAATAATAAAGGTTGAACTAAACACTAATAGAAATGCGATTATTTTTTTCATCCGATAAATATAAAATTAATTAATCACAATTTTATGATTGATCCTATAATTATTAAAGGTTAATCCTTTTAGTGCATATATACCTTTAGGTAATGACAGGTTTAATTGTACAACCTTATCATTAACTTCTTGATAAACTACTTGTTTGCCAAGCACATCATAAATTTCAATATAAATAATAACATCCTTATTTGATTTGATAGTTATTGTTTCTGTCGTTGGATTGGGATAAATTGAAATATCATGATTGCTATATAATTCGTTGACACCAACAATTTGAGAAATTTTCCAAGTACTATTAAATCGCTTGGTTGAAGAAATACCAGTTGTTACATAAAATGCATCTGACCCAGTAAAAGTCATACACCCTTTACGAGCTGTATCTGTAAAGGCTGGTAAAGATGTGATGCTGTAATTTTGTAAATCTATTTTTTCGAAAGTTGGGTAGATGGTATTAAGGGAATCTATTCCGCCAAATAAATAACCATATTGGTTAATTTGGGAGTAGCCCGCATAAGTTCGCCCACCATGACTTAAAGACGCTATCGTATTCCAACTATCCGTTACGGGATTATATTCGTAAAATAATTTGTTATATTTATTCAATCCATTTAATCCTAAGCCTACTATTCCTAATCCATTATATTGGTACGAAACCCCTCGCCACATGCCATTAGTAGGCATACTCGTTTTTTGTGTCCAACTATTTAAGAAAATATCATACGCCCACACATCAGAAATACCATTATTGGTAAGTGTTTTTCCTCCAACGATGTAAGCAATATTATTAATCACAAAACTAACGCAACCATATCTTTCAACGGCAGGCATGGTTGTTTTTTGTGTCCATACATTAGTTGTAGAATTATATTCCCACAAATCATTAAATAACAAACCACTACAATTGATGCCGCCAAAAATATAACCATTTCCATTCATAGAAAAAGCGGAAGCGTACTGCCTTTCCATACCTGATGGCATCGTAGCGATAGCACTCCATGTTTCTGTTGCCAAATCAAAAGCGAAAAAATCCTTGGCACACCCTCCAACAGATTGCGAACCTAGTCCGCAATACACCTTGTTACCAATTACAAATCTCGAACCATCATCTCGAGGAGTGGCAGGAAAATCAACTATTTTAGACCAAGTTTGAGCATTAAGCAACCGCGAGAAACAAAATATTAATACTAAAAATAATTTCATATGGTTTAAATTATTGTTTTTTTATTGTCATAAGATTTAATTATAAAATGGTGTCTCCAAAATTTAGATTTTTTTTAGGCGAACGATAAATTAAAAACGCAAGAAACATAAGGTCTGTGAGAATTTTAATTTTGAAGTTCAACGACAAAAAAGCAATTTTTAGCGATGACAGAAAGTAAAACGTTAAGATACTACTTATTATTGTTTGATTTTTTATACATTTATCATTCAAAAAAATTAACATGCAAAAAATAGCCATCTTATATATTTTATCCATTTATATATCTGCAAATGCTCAAACTATTAATGAACAATGGGTAAAAGATAACTATACCAAAAAAGAATATACCATCATGATGCGTGATGGTATAAAATTATTCACCTCTGTATACGCCCCAAAAGACTCTAAGGAGAAGCATCCCTTCTTATTAATGCGCACGCCATACTCTTGTGCACCTTATGGTGAAAATAACATTCAACCTCGCTTGTATGAATTTCATTGGAAAGAATTTTTAAAAGAGGGTTATATTTTTGTCTTCCAAGATGTGCGTGGGCGCTGGATGAGCGAGGGTACCTTTATGGATGTGCGTCCTTTTAATCCAAACAAAAAAAAGAAAACAGATATTGATGAAGCTAGCGATACATACGATGCGGTTGATTGGTTAGTAAAAAATATTCCTAATAACAATGGGAATGTGGGCGTTTTCGGCACATCGTACCCTGGTTTTTATTCGACAATGGCCGCTTTAAGCGGACATCCTGCTATTAAAGCTGTTAGTCCGCAAGCACCGGTAACAGAGTGGTTTAAGGGAGACGACTTTCATCACAATGGTGCATTTATGTTGAACGATGCTTTTAATTTTTATTCAGGTTTTGGTTAACCTCGCCCTAAGCCTACTACTATTGGGCCTAAAGAGTTTGCCTATTATACAAAAGATAGTTATAAATTTTATTTGGAAACTGGAGCACTTTCTAATTTTAGTAAATTGATGGGGGATAGCATTTTGTTTTGGAAAGATTTAATGAATCATCCAAACTATGATGCTTGGTGGCAAGAGCGAGATGCGCGTGTTGGTTGTAAAAACATAAAGCCAGCAATGCTAACTGTTGGTGGCTTATTTGATGCAGGAGATTGTTACGGAGCATGGCATTTATACGAAGCTATCGAAAAACAAAGCCCTACTACAAACAATAAAATTGTGATGGGCCCTTGGTTCCACGGTGGCTGGTCGAAAGGAGATGGTAGTTTTTTAGGCAATGTCCGTTTCGGTAGTAAAACTTCCAAATACTTTCAAGAACATATCGAGTTTCCGTTTTTTAATTTTTACTTAAAAGGAAAAGGTTCTATTGATCAATTAGCAGAAGCGTCCATTTTTTTTACAGGAGAAAATACGTGGAAAAGCCTTGATTCATGGCCACCAAAAGACATCGCCTTAACGACTATTTATTTTAATAACCAGAATCAACTTTCATTTGACAAACCAAAAATAGATGATGGTTTTTCTTTTTATACCAGTGATCCTTCTAAACCTGTGCCGTACACCGAAGATGTATTAACTAACAGAACAAGAGAATACATGACGGATGACCAACGTTTTGCAAGCAGACGAACAGACGTTATCACTTTTAAAACAACCATTTTAGAAAATGATTTAACGCTGGCTGGTACGTTAACAGCAGATTTAAAGGTGTCAATCTCTACAACTGATGCGGATTTTGTAGTAAAAATTATTGATGTGTTTCCTGATGGTTACATGTACGACACACTCATTGATGGAAAAGGAAATGGTAAATCCTATTTAATGGATGGCTACGAAATGTTGGTGCGTGGAGAAATTATGAGAGGCAGATATCGAAATTCATTTGAAAAACCTGAAGCTTTTGAGCCCAACAAACTAACCACCGTTAAATTTGATTTACCAGATATCGCACATACGTTTAAGAAAGGACACCGATTGATGATACAAGTTCAAAGCTCTTGGTTTCCTTTAGCAGATAGGAATCCACAACAGTTGATTGATATTTATCATTGTACGGATAAGGATTTTATAAAAGCAGATATAAAATTATTTCACAATGCGACTAATGCTTCCAGTGTGATACTGCCGATTTTGAAGAAGTAGTTTGTTTTAAAGTTTTATAAAAAATTATGGAGAAACTATTTTTGGCTTACCGTTTATTTTCCCTTTAGAAATCAAATATAAAGTCAGTTTAATTAATAAATAAACTATAGTAAATACAATAGGTTCTGTGACATTAAAGAAAAAGTGGGTACCACTATTTGGCATTAATAATTTCTGAAACAATCCCATTAAACTGAATGAATATATAATAGACGATAAGAATAAAGAAATTACATCGCTAAATATGTTTTCTATTTTAAACATTTTATGAATTAAAAAAATCATAATACCTACAATAAAAACGTAGAAAAAAATTCGAGAAGAGAGAAACAAAACTCCATTACCTTGATACTCTTTTAATAAACTATAGGGCTGTGAATAATCAAAATACAAAGAAACGAAGTGAAATATAAACATTAAAAGAAAGAAGTAAAACCAAGCCAATTGCTTCTTTCGGAATAATACAAATAATATAAACAAAAATAAAATGGCTATTATAGAACACGAGATTTGAATAGAATAGTTTGCCCAAATCCTTGACTTATCATCATTTAGATTTTCCATTTTATATTCAATACCCCAATGTTTTTTTACATATTTCTCGATGGGTTCTAATCCTATACTAGTCCTTCGTTTATTCAGATTAATTTCATCTTCAATTGGTGATAATTCATACTTCCCCGTGCTTTCATTTTTTCTTATTTGGCTTCCATATAATTGTTTTTTTCCTTGACTTAAAGCAACCCTATCTTCAAGTAAAGCCAATTCAACTCCATTGGCTTTCCCATTCTTTACAGCCTCGCGCATTATTGGTAAATATTTTTCTTGAGTCGTAGAATTTGAATGTTGAATTACCAAAAACAAAGCAGAATTTCCTTTATTACCAATGGTATTAGCTCCTAACCATCCATATGTATCAATAATGTAGGTTACTTTAGCTAAATTAATTGCGTCTTGTTCTTTCATTAATTCAGAAACAATATCTCTTTGTTTTGATTTTTGATCTAATGATTTCGATGTATTGTTTTCAATTTCATCAAGTTGTATTCTATATTTTATATCATCAGCATAAATGCTGTCAAGTCGTAAAATAAGGGATTTATAAATACTTACTTGCGCAGCGCAAAATATATGAATTGTTGTAAAAAGTAATACTAGAATTTTTTGTTTCATTCAATTTTTCGTTTCCGAAAGCTAATAATAAATATTACTCAAACCTCAAACTCTCAATAGGATCAAGCTGAGAGGCACGTTTGGCAGGGATATAACCGCTTATTAAGCCTACGATTAAGCAAATCACAAAGCCAAAAATAACCCAAAACCAAGGCATGAAAAAATCAGAACTCAAGTAAAGGGAAATCGCATTTGCCATGATGATTCCCATGAGTATTCCGAATACTCCGCCAATAAAG
>JANYGR010000323.1 GCA_025359355.1 Bacteroidota bacterium
ATAAATAATCCGATAAAATATTTACTCAACATTTTTTTTGACGTTCTTAAAATATCACCCATTTCCTTGTCAAGTCCAACAGGAGTAATTAAAAGGATGGATTTTGATACAATCTGATCGTCTTTTAAAAAGAAAAATGTAATGAATAGTACGCAAAACAATCCACCTAAAATGGTGCTTGCATACGACATCGTATTGTTGAATAAGGAAGTAACATTTTTGAAATTCACAAATTTGGTTACTTGCTCTCCAACGGAAGTAGCAATTTGATGCTCGTTTCCAATCTTTGAAAATAAACCTTTCAAGTGAGGGTTAGATGCTGAAAGATTATGTAATACTTCTTCCAAATTTGCATGAGACAAAAACGATAATTGTTCAATTAGAGGCGGTAAAAAAGTAATACTAAATATATAAATAACACTTAAAAACAAACACAAGGTTATAATTGCAGCTATGGTATTATTAATGTGAAATTTGCCAATTTTAAATCGGCTAATGGCATGAACCAAAGGCATACCAATTAAAGACAAGACCAATGAGATAATTAGGTAGATAACTACATTGGTAAACAAATACACAGATAAGCCTACTATGAGGAGAGTGATAATAGGAATGCTATATTTTTTAATATCCATGGGTTAATTATTGTGTAATTTTTTTAAGATGTTGTTGTTTAAAATAATCCATCAGCAAGATAGTACTTAATAATAAATTTAAGCAATATAAAGTATCTTCCAAAGGAATGGTATAAATGCGAAGAGCCATATTTTCATCATTGTTATAGGTCACAATTGGCAAAGCTGTTAGTATTCCATTACAAATTAAAAAAGGAATGAGTGATACAACGTAGGCGACATAAAATCTTCCTAAATTTTTGAATCGATACATAAAGGTTGCAAAAAGCACTAATAGTATGCTAATTCCAACATTAACGATGGTGTATGTTTTGTCGTAAAATAAAACACAAATAACTAAGCAAATCAAAGAAACGATAATGCTAATATATTTTGCGTTCGTTCTTATTAGATCTCGCTTAATGTATGCATTACAAACTTCATAAATAAACACACAGGAGTAGGGAACACATACAAAAAATAAAACTTCTTCGATAGGTAAATTAAATATGTGAATGCCTGTTATATATAGCGGGTTAAAGCCCCAAACGCCTTTAGCAGTAAATAACACATCCCATGCTATAAAAAACAGACCAACAATAAACATCGCAGGAAATAAGTATCTCCACATTTTGTAAAAGGCTACTTTCTTATCAAAGCTTAATAAAAAAGGGAAAGCAACGCTTAATACATCTAAAAATAAATAAGTATAATGTGAGTTCAAATTAATTTATATTCTTTTTATTGTCTTCTTTAATTTTATCCCAATATTTTTTGGCAACCAATAAAAAACTAAAACTCTCTCCATCTTGTTTAGTGGTATGTTTATGATGCATTTTATGTGCCCAGCGAATAGTACGAATGTACGAATTTTTGGAACGAGTAAATAGTTTTATTCGTTGATGAATGATAACCTCATGTACTAAAAAATACGCAAAGCCGTATAATGTAAGCCCCGTGCCAATAGAAATAGACCATTCGGCTTTGTAAATGACACCAAGCATAATTAACAACCAACTTGGTATGGCAAAAATTAAAAAAAACCAATCATTTTTTTCGAAAATACCAGGGCCTTTTTCATGATGATCTTTGTGTAAAAACCACAAAAAACCATGCATAATATACTTGTGGATAAACCACGTCACAAGCTCCATCACAAAAAAAGTAGCTATTATTATAAATATATTGATTATCATATTTCTATAACAAAGAACGCTATAAATTGTTTAATTTTTTCAAAAAAAGTGCCGCGAAAAAAATGATTTCTATCACGTAAAAAGCCCTTGCGGTTAAGTTTGATTTTTGACCAAGTTTTTTTTGAAAAACAAGATTTAATACAAATGAAATGATAAACCAAGCAATGTAATTCTGCAAAGGAATTACACCATTTTTCCAATACCAAAAATCGAATCTAGCAGCATTTTGTTCTATGAAAAAATCCAAAAAAACCATTAAACATGCGCCAAACAGAGCATTTAAAATTTGATTTTTAATTCGTGAAAATTGGGCGGTACAATACAGTAAAATAGCCCAATTAACACCTATGAGTAATGGTACAGATAATGTCTTAAATCCTAAGGCTTGGCCATAATGATAAGAACCAAAAATAAGTTCCGTTTTTACGCCTAATACTTCCAAGAAAAAACCGATGAAGGCAATTAGCAAGAGTGAACCGTAAAATTTCCAATTCGTTTGCTGACTCATAAGTAATACTAACCCCGTAGATAAAAGTAAATTTAATGGGCTCAGTGATTTAAAATAGCTTGGATTTATCAAAAATCCCACAAATCCAACAATGTGAAAAATGAGGATAATGAAAATTGAAATATGTTTTTTGATGAAGTTGATAATTTACACTTTTTGTGCTGTAAATTTATGAATAATACAACATAACCTATTGGCTTAATAACTATATTTATAAAGTATTTTTTAATCCTATGTCCAAACAACAAATTCCATACATTAATAGAGAAATTAGTTGGCTTTCCTTTAATGAACGTGTGTTACAAGAAGCGTCTGATTCGTCAACTCCTTTAATCGAACGCTTAAAATTTTTAGGTATTTTTAGTAATAACCGTGATGAATTTTATCGCGTCCGTGTTGCAACTATTAATCGCTTATCAAAGCTTGGCAAAAAAGCAATTGCTGTGTATGGCGATGATCCAAAGGAATTATTACAAAAATTACAAAAACAAGTTATTGCTCAACAGCAAAAGTTTGAAACCATTTATCAAGAGTTACTCCACGAACTGGCTAAAGAAAATGTGTTCATCATTAATGAAAAACAATTAAGTCACAATCAACAACAATTCGTAAAAGATTATTTTCATAACGAAGTGGTGTCTACGCTTTTCCCAATAATGGTAGACGAAAACAAAGCTTTCCCTTATATGAAAGATAAATCGGGCTATTTATTTGTTCGATTAATTTCTGATAGACCTAAACAAAAAAATAAATATGCGTTAATTGAAATTCCTTCTAAATCAACAACACGTTTTGTTATTCTACCTCAAGAGAAAAATAAAATATATATTATTTTACTAGATGATGTCATTCGTTTTAATGTCAACGAAATATTTTCAGTACATGGTTATCACGCTAAAGAAACTATAAACATTAAGTTAACGCGTGATGCCGAATTAGATATCGATCAGGATGTGAGTAAAAGTATGCTCGAAAAAATATCTAAAAGTGTAAAGGATAGAAAAAAGGGGTTGCCTGTTCGTTTTGTGTACGACAGTACCATGAGTAGCGAAATGCTTTCTTTTATTATGAAAAAATTAGGAATGGCAAAGAAAGACAATGCCATCCCTGGCGGACGTTACCATAATTTTAAAGATTTTATTCGCTTCCCAAATATTGGCGATAAAAAATTAGTGTACAATCATCCTCAACCAATTAGTCATAAGTATTTAGATAATATTAACACGAGTATTTTAAGTGTAATTAAAGAAAAAGATATTTTATTACATTATCCTTATCATACCTTCGATCATATTATCACCTTGCTACGAGAGGCTTCTCTGGATCCAACGGTTGATTCTATTAAAATTACATTTTACCGTGTAGCAGATTCTTCTAAAATTGCGAATGCGTTAATTAATGCCATTAAGAATGGCAAAAAAGTAACGGTATTGGTAGAATTACAAGCGCGCTTTGATGAAGAAAATAATATTTACTGGGCCAACAAATTACAAGAAGAAGGCGCTACCGTTATATACGGAGTACCGGGCTTAAAAGTACACAGTAAATTATTTTTAATTACCACTCGTGTTGGCGGTAAAGAAATAAAATACGCACATATTGGTACAGGAAATTTTAATGAAAAAACAGCACGTAGTTATACCGATTTTAGTTTACTAACAGCTGATAGAAATATTACCGAAGAAATTTCTCGCATGTTTGATTTTTATACAAACAACTTCAATACGGGTATTTATAAGCATTTAGCAGTAGCTCCATTTTATATGCGTAGCACGTTTGTGAGTTTAATTGATAAAGAAATTGAAAATGCAAAAGCCAAGAAAAAAGCGTACCTCATTTTAAAAATGAATAGCTTGGTAGATAAAGAGATGATTAAAAAATTGTATGAAGCTTCGCAAGCGGGCGTACAAATTACATTGATCGTTAGAGGCATTTGTTCGTTAGTTACCGAAATAGAAGGCTTTAGCGATAACATTAAAGCTTATAGTATTGTAGATAAATATTTAGAACATGCTCGTGTATTTATTTTCGGAAACAATGGTGATGAAAAAATATACATTACTTCTGCCGATTGGATGAGTAGAAACCTTGACAGCAGAAGCGAAGTAGCGGTTCCTATTTATGATGCGGAAGTAAAAAAACAAATTAAGGACATTATTAATATTCAATTATCTGGAAATACGAAAGTGCGTATTTTAGACAGATTGCAACAAAATATTTATAAAAAACCGAAGGTAGGGGAGCGCAAAGTTCGCGTGCAAGACGAGGTTTATAATTATTTGAAAAACGATAAAGAACAGTATTTGAAATCTCATACAGTTAAACCTGCTTCTAAACAGGTAATCGTAAAAGGGAAGCCTAAGGCACAAATCAAAAAAACAGTAACCACTAAAAGAAAAACGACCTTATGATTTTTGCCGCAGTAGATATAGGAAGTAATGCCATGCGTTTGTTATTTTGCAGGGCTTATGATTTAGGTGGGAAACCACATTTTTCTAAGGAAGAATTAATTCGTTTGCCGATTCGTTTAGGTGAAGATGTTTTTTTGAATGGAAAAATTTCAGAAAAAAAAGCAGAGAAATTAATTACCGCTATGCGCGGATTTCACGAATTAATTAAAGTATACGAGGTAGATGCTTTTAGAGCAGTTGCTACCAGTGCCATGCGAGACGCCTCTAATAGTGCTGAAATTATTGAACGTATCAAAAATGAAACAGGATTGACCGTTGAAATTATTGATGGTAAATTGGAAGCTCAATTAGTTTTTTCTAATCACATCGAAGAAATGCTAAACCCTAAACATGCCTATTTATACATAGATGTGGGCGGTGGCAGTACAGAATTAACCTTATACCATAACCAAAAAGTAATAGCCGCCAAATCGTTTAATATTGGAACGGTTCGTATGTTATTGAATAAAGTGGAAAAAGATGAGTGGGAAAATATGAAAGAGTGGATCAAAAAAAATACGTTTGGTATTCAGCCGCTGCATGCTATTGGTTCTGGTGGTAACATCAACAAGATTTTTAAAATGACTAAAAAAGAAAATAAAAATCTGAGTTATAGTAAATTAAAAGGCATTCACGATATGCTAAATTCGTATACTCTCGAAGAACGTATTGATGTATTGGGCTTGAAACCAGATAGAGCGGATGTAATTGTACATGCCTCTAAAATATTTACGACTATTATGAAAATCGCTGATATCGAGGATATTTTTGTACCTCAAATTGGTTTGTCGGATGGCATTGTACATGATTTGTACGATAAATTTAAAGTTTAAAATCATTAGCGTCCGAAACAAAAATACAATAAAAGGGAGTTACTAACACAATAGTAATCTCCCTTTTTTTATGGATTTTTGTTTTACCACAAACTAATTTCCATATGGGTAAAAGTAAATATTATTTCGGACAGAGCA
>JANYGR010000355.1 GCA_025359355.1 Bacteroidota bacterium
GCTCTCCTCTGTAATCGGCGTCAATTGTGCCTGGAGAGTTAAGTACCGTAATACCATGTTTAAATGCTAAACCACTTCTAGGGCGAATCTGCGCTTCATAACCTTTAGGTAATGCAATAAACAATCCAGTAGAAACTAAGGTTCGTTCTAATGGTTTTAATTCAATTGGTTCATCAATGTTTGCTCTCAAATCTAAGCCTGCAGAAAACTCTGTAGCATACTCTGGCAAAGGGTGTTTCGATTGGTTAACTACTTGTATTTTCATGAATGATAAAAATGTTTATTAATCGTTTATACTCAAATAACAATGTAATAAGATAACTTATATTTAAAAGTAGAAAAAACATAACTAATGCAGGGGCAAAATTAAAAGAGTAAGTTACTAGCATCGCATTGGTAAATATTATTAGACATAATAACGCTCCAAGTAAACTGGTTTTTTTAAAGATAAGTAAAAGTCCTCCTATTAATTGTAATATGGCAACAGAATAGATGTAAATACCCGAATTACCATAAAACAAAAAAACCATTTCTGGAGAATTTACAATTTCTATATCTTCTACTTTAAATGAAGTGCCTGTAAATTGATTATTTGCAAACTTTATATAGCCTGTCATCACAGCAAATAAGCCGGGAAATAGTCTTAATGATAATTTAAATAGTTTAAGTATGCTCATTAATATTATTAAAGATGCTTCAGGTTTTTAAGGTTGTCAAATTCTAATTTATAAAATATCCATCCAAATATAAATAATAAGCCATTATTCAAAACGAGCTTCAAACCTGTATTTTCGATTCCTGAATACAATAACGATATTCCATAAAATGCTAATGCTATAAACGTAAAAACAAACATACTTCTTAAATTGTAATTGATCGGATAATGCTTTTTCCCTAATTGATACGAAACAACCATCATCACAGCATAAGACGTAAAGGTTGCCCAAGCACAAGCCATAAAGCCAAAATAGGGGATGCCCATAAAATTAATCGCTAATGTAATGATAGCACCAACAAAGGTAATCATAGCTCCAAACTTTGTTTGTCCTGTTAACTTATACCAAATAGATAAATTCCAATAAACACCCAAACATAAATTAGCTAACAACAAAATAGGAACTACATCAAGTCCAACTTGATATTTAGTACTAATCGCATTTTTAAGCCAAGGCAAATTCATAATCGTTCCTAAAAAAATAAACAAGCAAAACAATACATAATATTTCATCACAACAGCATTCAATTTTTTAGAATTTTTATCGCCTGCATTATTAAAAAAGAAGGGCTCGGCGGCATACTTAAATGCTGTAGTGAAAATAGTCATCATCATAGCTATCTTATAACAAGCGCTATACACACCCAATTGATAAGCTCCTATATCTTTTGGCAATAAATATTTAAGAATAATCCGATCAAAGGTTTCGTTGGTCATACCTGCTAAGCCTAAAATAATAAGAGGCCAAGCATAAGCAAACATTTTTTTCCATAACGCTTTATCAAACACATAATCAAATCCTCTAAATTCTTTTTGCAATAACAATAAACAAATGATGTTAGCATATAAACTAGCTAAAAAGGCGTATCCTACGCCTATTTCGGGGTTATATAATTTTCCTAAAAAAGAATCAGGTTCCTGTTGAAACGCATTTTTACAAATGATAAAATAAAATATCGAAATAAAAATATTAGCTACCACATTCACTAATTTGATGGTAGCAAACCGCCTTGCTTGATTAGTCAATCGCAAGCGAGCAAAAGGTATCGCCATAATTGCATCGGTAGCTACAATCAAAATACACCATATTACAAAATCAGCATGGCCTTCATATTCTATAGCATTAGCGATACTATTAGAGAATATGATAAATATTAAAGTTAAAATAACCGTACTTATTAAAATGGATATTAAGGTTGTTGAATAAACCTGCTCTTTGTTTTCTGCTTTATTAGCGAAATTAAAAAACGCGGTTTCCATTCCATACGTAAAAATAATATTAACAAAACTGATGTATGCAAAAAACTCTGCATTAGGAGCTAACACAGCTGGTTCCTTAAAAATATAAGTTAGTACCAACGAAAATACATACGTAATAATGCGTGGCAACACATTTCCTAGGCCATAAATAGCGGTTTGAGATGCAAGTTTTTTAAGTGGGTTAGCCAAAATCTATTTTTAGTAAATAGTAAAAATAAATCATTTATACAGCATTATAAATAACTAAACTAATAAGATATTAACGAATCATCGTGTACACAACCTCTACAACTCTTGATTATACAACAACGCTGCTTTACGAATTTGTTTATTTTTTATTGATTTATAAATAAGCGCCGTAGTCGCTGTAATCACAGCTAATGCAGCGCCTGTCAAAAAAATCTCTTTACCTTCAGTGATTGACCGCTGACCATAATAATAATTTTTAGCATGCTTATACCCAAAATAAACACCACCTACAAAGCATAGCGGACTGACAATGATAAAACCTAATTGTCCATTTTTTTTACTTTCTGCATTTAATAAGCAGTCGTTTAGCGCATCTGAATTTAAATGAGCATCGCGTTTCAACATCATTTTAAAGGCTTCTTTGTGGCTTATATCGATATTGTTCATCGAAATATGATGACCTTCGATAACAAATTGCTGATTATTAAGGGTAACAACTGGATTCGCATCTGTTTTTTGAGTTAACTGAAACCGAGATTCTTCTTTACCATTTTCGTAAACAATTTTAACGATTTGAGAATTTCCTATTTTATAAATCACACCATCCGGATTATAAAAATTTTTATAACTCACCTCAATTTTAGAAATCTCTAAAACCCTTACTAATAAAGGATCTTGAGTTTTTGTAAAAATGGTATCTTGAGCAACTACCTGTAATGAAAATGCGAGAAACAAAAAAAGATACTTCATCTAAACTTAACGCATATCATTATACATTTCAGCAATCTCTGTTCTTTTTTTGACACGCTTGGCTTTAAATATAGTAGATATAGTAGAGCCCGTTACTCCTAATATTATTCCTATTGCAGCGCCGCCAACTATATCCCCCACTACGGTGCTAACATTATTTGTTGATGAGCCTCGAGTATCTGCACTAGCTAATGAAAATCCAGCAACAACGGATGCAAGCGCTAAACCCAAACCACTAAATCCAGCAATATATTGTGTGTTTTTATATTTTTTCATGGTATTATACTCCGTCATTAATTTTACCTTCCCTTCTTTGCTAGGAAAATTATCAATCAACATCCATAATTTCGCTTCACCCAATCCTCTGTTGTTATACACCAATCGATTACGCTTAATAATTATTTTAGGAGCATCTGTAGATGTCGTTGGCAGATTAGCTGTTTCATTTTTATACTCCAATTTAGGCTCTGTTGTTGACTTAGCAACTTCAACACGAATACTATCAACGGTACCATTTGCAAATTTAATGTATCTAACATCTTGTTTATTGACAATATATTGTGGTCCATCTAAATTATCAAATCGATGGTATTTAATATCAGTAATACCAACTTCCGAAATTTTAGTGGCAATGATATTGTTGTTCATAAAGCGAATTGAATCCTGTGAAAACACATTCATTGGGGCTAAAATAACACCAATACATATCAATATTTTATACATCATACTTTTTTGTTTTTATTAATTTATAAAACGGTTATTCATTAAGGTTATTGTATCTATGCGCTATTTCCAACTTCTTATTATAGCGTTTTGTTCTAAAATAGCGAGAAAGAACTTGAGTTGTAATAAGGTATGCTGTACTAATTACAAAAGTTGCAACAATATTCTTATCTTTAGTGTTACCTACTTCGAGTGTCAAAACGGGATAAGCAGCTATGGTTCCTAATCCCAAATAACCGAAGATATACTGATTTCTCTTAAATCCTTTCATTGATTCAAAATCATTAAGTAATTTTTTTCTTTCATTTTTATTAGACACATCTTCTAATAGCATTTCAAGTCCATCATCATTTAATCCATGATAATCATAAGATAACCGATAATGGTTAATAAAAATTTTAGGCCCATTTTTTATATTATTTTTAATAACGCTACTTATGGCTTGATTAACAGAAATAGTATCCGTTATTCCATTTGCAAATTTAATGTAGCGTATATCTTGTTTATTGACAATATACAATGGGCCATCTAAATTATCAAACCGATGAAATTTAATTTCAAAAATACCAACTTCCGAAATTTTAGCAGCTATGATATTATTATCTTTAAATCTAATAGAGTCCTGAGAATAAATCCAATTACCTATTAATATAAAAGCGATTATATAACTTGTTTTTATGGCCATAGATTCTATTTGTTTCATTGAAGGTACATCATTTGATTACAATTTACAAATAATCTCCGCAGCCCTTTCCAAGGTCTCTTCTTTTTTAGCAAAACAAAAACGTAATAAATGTTGTTGTTGCTGATTACTATAAAACACTGATAAAGGAATTGCTGCCAATCCTTTTTCTTTAGTTAATCGAATGGCGAAGTCTGTATCTTTTTCAACAGAAATAGTTTTATAATTCACTAACTGAAAATAAGTGCCAGTGCAAGGTTCTAATGTAAATCGAGACGTTGAAATTAATTTTCTAAAATAGTCTCGTTTTGCCTGATAAAACTGATGAAGACCTTTATAGGTAGATTCATCTTTTAAATAATCGGCTAACGCTAACTGAAATGGATGATTGACACAAAACACTAAAAATTGATGTACTTTTCTAAATTCCACCATTAATTCTTTTGGAGCTGCTACATAACCAATTTTCCAACCCGTAGCGTGGATGGTTTTTCCGAAAGATGATACAATAATAGATTGTGCTGCTAAACTTTTAAATCGAACTACACTTTGATGTAATTTTCCATCAAACACCATGTGCTCATACACTTCATCGCTCACAACTATAATGTTTTTACCAACAACTAATTTTTCGAGCGCTATTAAATCATGCTCTGTAAGCGTTGTGCCACTTGGATTGTGAGGTGTATTAATAATAATGAGTTTGGTTTTATCACTAATCGTATTTTTAACAGTCGTCCAATTGATAGTAAAATTGGGATACTCAAGAGTAATGGGTTTTACAACACCTCCATTGACTTCAATGCTTGGAATATAACAATCATAAGCGGGTTCAAATACAATAACCTCATCACCTTTATTTACGAAAGTAGCAATACTTGTATAAATGGCTTGTGTTGCGCCAGCAGTGACGGTTATTTCTGTTTCTGGATGATATATAGCGCCATAACAATTTTGAAGTAACTCGCTAATAACCTCTCTTAGTGGCTGCACACCAGGCATGGGCGCATACTGATTAAAGTTTGCATCCATGTGTTTTTTTGCTAATTCTAATAAATGTGGGTTACAATTAAAATCGGGGAATCCTTGCGACAAGTTGATTGCATTGTATTCCTTAGCTAAACCGCTCATTACGGAGAATATGGAAGTGCCTATATTTGGTAATTTTGAATTTATCTGCATATTTTTTTATAATAATTAGACTAAGTTGCTAAAAAAATCTTATTTTTGCTACCCGTTCTTGGAATTTGATTAAAACTATTAAAAACCATTTACGAAAAATGGTCCTGTGGCCGAGTGGTTAGGCTCAGCTCTGCAAAAGCTGCTACTCCAGTTCGAACCTGGACGGGACCTCAAATCAATCCTCTTCATACTATTTGAAGGGGATTTTTTATTGATCATAATTTACTGCATTATATTTAAATAGCGGAAATGCAACATCTAAGTTTAAAAAATTTAATGAAGCTCTTGAAGTCTTTTCTAAAGTAATTTAATTGCAGTCAAAAAAACTAACACAGATGTCTAAGATTATTTATGTATCGTTAACATAAATTCTGAACTTATCACAAGACAATATTTGTTAAAACATAAATTCACAACTTACTATTAAATAATTTTACATAAGATTCCTGATTATTTATAAGTCTCTTTCAATTTCTATATAATAATTAAATAATTTAGTTATGAAATCATTCGGAAAAATGATTTGTATAATCTTATTAGGATTACAAATCGCGCAAGTACAAGCACAATACTCTTTTGATATGTTTGGAGTAGTTCCAGTATCTAAATTAAATAATGGGGCTTTTGGACTAGGACTTAGCATATTAAGTAACCCAATTCCATTCAATCCATCAAGCAAAAAAAATAGTGCAGATATTCTGTTTGGAGGAAATTTTTATGGAAGTGGCTTAGATAATCGCGTACTAAAAAACGTTCCTTTACAAGCTCCACGAGAAGGGTTTGGGCAAGTAACTATAAAAAACAGCATCTATGGGTTAAGTGCCATAACACGTGTATCGATTCCTATTACTGATGTTTTAAGAGCATATATAGGCGCTCAAATTGGCTGGAGGGGCTTGTCAAGCGATTTAACTATTTTACCCAATACACCGATTAATGGATCAAGAAATCAATCTTCACAACATATATCTTCATCTGATCAATTAAGTTATGGATTATCTGCTGGTTTTTTAGTGGAGTTAGAGGATGGAGTAAGTTTAGATTTAGGAGCAACTTATAATACAACAAATACTCAAAGCAGTATAATTAATTTAGATACAGCTCATGTAGATTCAAATTCATTAGTTGTTGATAAAATGAGCGCGCCTTCGAATTTATTAATGGTAAAAGTTGGGTTTTTTATCACGATTGATAAGGATGCTAAAGGAAGTAGTCGTAATTCCTGTAGCCGTCACTCCAATAGCCATCATTCTTCTTATCGATCAGGAGGATCCAGCCATGTGAGTGTCATTGTCAGATAGTCTCCAATAATAAATAAATATATGACATAGCCATAGTTAAGTATATTTGATTGACAGAAGTGGGTAAATTATACTTTACGCTTGGACAACAAACGAAACAGTATCGACAACAGATTGTTACATGAAAATTATACTGGCCTTATCAAACGAATTAAATAAGCTCATATAATATTATAGAGTTTGTTTATTTTTTATACCAAAATAATCGGCTCAATGTTTTTGGGTGTTTTTACCGTTTTTTTATTCGTATAAAAAACATCTTTTTTTCTATGTAACATAAGGTTCTCTTTCTCTAATGCTTTGATGCGTTTTTTTAGAGATTCGATATTTTCTATGTTTTTCATAGTTTTAAAATATTGTGTTATGAAGTAAAAATAATAATAATTTCAGACCCACCACTAATCTAAAAATATCTGCCACTTATGTAATAAAACCAACCAGTTACAAAACCGCAGCTGTTTTCTCCAATAAAACAACAATATTTGTAGTAGAATTACGTCTGTAAACAAAAAGTAGGCTTTATAAACATTAACAAAAAGATAGCAGAAAGAATTTTTTATTTAAAAACCTTTTTACTATGTTTGGCGTCATTCTTAAAAAAATAGAAACTAACTAAAAAACAACAATCATGAGTAACAAAAAAACATCAGGCGGTTTTCCATTAATCGTTTCAGC
>JANYGR010000373.1 GCA_025359355.1 Bacteroidota bacterium
CATTTAACCTCTATTGAAGGCGGTAAACATCAAATAGAAATTGTATGTTCTTATGACAATATCAATTGGTCTAAACCTATTACTATTTCGTTACAAAAAGATATTCCATTTAAAGAAACCATCTATTTTGCGTTATGCATTGCATTTGGGCTATTAATCATCATTGTAGCTGCAGCCTATTTTTGGTTGAGACGTGTCCGTCTGAAAACAACCCGAAAAGTTCAAGAAGAACGACAAGTCAATTTATTGAAACATCAAGCAATGAATTCATTAATGAGTCCTCATTTTATTTTCAACTCTTTAACATCTATTCAAAATTATATTAATCTCAATGATTCGTTGCGAGCGAGTGAATACTTAGCTAAGTTTTCGCGACTGATACGTATGATCATTGAAAAAGCGGCTCAAAGCGACATTGTGCTTCATGAAGAATTAACGCGTTTAAATTATTATTTAGATTTAGAGAAAGAGCGCTTTAAAGGGAAATTCGATTTTTTTGTAATAGTGGATGAAGACGTTAATACGTTGGAAATTAAAATTCCGAATATGATTATTCAGCCTTATGCCGAAAACTCTATTATACATGGTATTTTACCCAAACACGAGCATGGCAATTTATATATCCGTTTCAAAAAAGATGGAGAACACACCTTATTAATTATTATTGAAGATGATGGTATTGGCTTTAATAAAGCTAAGGAAAATGCAAAGGCTGGTCATAAATCCCTTGGTACACGCACTATCGAAAACATTTTAGAATTAAATACAAAGCTTACAGGCAAAAAACAAAAAGTAGAAATTATTGATAAATTAGACTTACTAAACCCAGAACAAGGAACACGTATTACCATTACTTTACAATTAGATTAAAACAGCATTGATAAAAAAACAACATATACTCTTTCTATTATTTAACATGTTTGTGAGCATTTATTTTGCTCAAACCAAACCATTAAATTTATTGCAGGATACAACAATTGTTTGTGCAGGTGATTCTGTTATTGTGAAATTTCCTGAAGAGCAATTTAGTAAGACCGCTACCTTTCAATGGAACACGCCTTACAGTATTATTTACCACGCTAAACAATTCTCAGTAAAACATAAAGGAAAATACACCATTAAAATTAGTGACGGAAAGAAAATATATTATGATACCACTTATGTAAAACAATATGATAAACCAAAACTAAATATACATGATACGTTATTATGTAGTGGTAGCACGCTTATCATTAATACAAAGAATAAAAATTACAAATATAACTGGAGCACCAACGAATCGGCAGACCATATTAAAATTGAAAAGCCTGGTAAATATTGGGTTAAAATAAATAACAAAGGTTGCGCTTATACTGATACATTCAGAGTAACATTATCCATAGGTTCAATTCCTAATTTCGGTAAAGAACTATTAGTTTGCGAAAGTGAACCTAACAAAACATTATCCATTAAAGCACCTAACGATGTGAAACTCTATTGGAATACAGGAGCTACTACACCGAGCATTAATGCATCCAAAGAAGGAGTATATTGGGTAAAAAGTATTTCCAAAACCTGTGGTACCAAAACAGATAGCGTGATTGTAAAATATAAAAACTGCGACTGCGAAGTGTTTATTCCTAATAGCTTTACACCTAATGATGACGATCGAAATGATGTATTTGCACCCGTTTTTCAATGTGATTATGGTTATTTTTTACTCGCTATTACTGATCGGTGGGGTAATACGGTTTATAGCTCAACAAACATTACTGGTAAATGGGACGGGCGCTTTAAAGGGAATCCTTGTCCAGATGATGTATATGTGTATCACTTAGAAGCGATTCAAAAAAACACGGACAAAAAAATTATTCGAAACGGACATATTTCTTTGTTTAGATAATATCACTGACTATCCCTAAAGAGAATAAACGATTCGCAAAGAGTTATATAAAAAAAATATTCCATGACGTCTTTATTAAAATTAACACTAACATTTTTTTTACTATCAGTAGTTGGCTTTGCACAAGACGAGTTACAGCAAATTCGTCCATTTGGAACTAATCCTGGAAATTTAAAATTAATGCTATACGAACCACCTAACCTTAGCGAAAAAGCACCATTAGTAGTTGTTTTACACGGTTGTACACAAGTAGCAAAAACCTGTGCCGAACAAACTGGTTGGAATAAATTAGCAAAACTGCATCAGTTTTATGTATTATATCCCGAACAACTTATTTTAAATAATCTCGAAAACTGTTTCAATTGGTATAAAGAAAAAGATCAAACTCGTGATAAAGGCGAGCCAGGTTCTATAAAACAAATGATTGATTACTTAAAGAAAAATAAAAATATTGATTCTACACAAATTTATATTATTGGCTTATCTGCTGGTGGCGCCATGAGTTCAATTATGTTATCTGTTTATCCCGAATTATTTGATAAAGGAGGAGTTATAGGTGGTGGGCCATACAAAGCTGCTGAATCTGCTGTAAAAGGCGGGGCATCTATGTTAGGCATTGTTGCTAAATCTCCTGAAAATTGGGGCGACTTAATTCGCTCGCAAAACCCTCACTACAAAGGCGAGTATCCCGAATTAATTGTATTTCATGGTAATTTAGATTATGTAGTAAATATTAATAATGCCAATCAGTTAATTAAACAATGGACAAATATTCATCAAGCTGATTATAAAGAAGATGAACACTATGAAGAATTTATGCGAAATAAAGATGTGGAATTAACGGTTTATAAAAATTCCATACAACAAGATATTGTAAGATACTATAAAATTAAAAACATGGCGCATGCGGTAGCCATCGATACAGGCTCTTGTTCGGCACAAGGAGGAAAAACAGGAATGTTTGCTGTAGATAAAAATTTTCACAGTACGTTTTGGGCAGCGCATTTTTTTGGAATTATTAAACCCACATATCAAATTAAAGGTGAAACCAAGGTAGTTCCGGAAGCTACTAACCTAACCTACTCTATTCCCGCCTCAGAAGGTTCTTACTACTCGTGGAAAACACCGTCAGGCGTTTGGATACAAGGAGAAGCGCATAGCAATAGCATTAACGTAAATTTTGATTACGCTGGTGGATTTATAGAAGTGAACGAAACATCTAAAAACGGATGCATGGAAGTTCCCTGTAAAATATGGGTAGACATGAAATAAGTTTATTTAATTGTTCTTTGTCTTGAAACAAATAAGAATAAAATATATTTAATATAATTATGAAAAAAATAAAAAATAAAACTTTTATTCTAATCCTTATTTCTTTTCTATTTAATAGTTGTAGTAAAAAAAATATTATTGAGAAAGGTTTAATTGGTGAATATGCCCTTATTTTCTATAATCATAACGATACCAACTTATTTTACAATATGACTTTAAATATTATAAAATTTAATGATAATGGGACAGTAAAATTACCTGGTATTGTAGATAGACAAAAGAATGGTGTAAAAGAAGATTCTTGTACGATAGGCTCATGGGAATTACGCCAAAAAAATAATCTTTTTTTTGTTGATATTAGATCAAAAAATCAATATTTCAATAATTCTTTTGAAGTTAGTTTTGATGAAAACAAAGAGAGAGAAACGTTGCAAATCGTATTGACAAATAATAAAACTGGGTTAGCTGGAGAAAAAAGTTATTTTGATTATCGACATAATCAAACTTTAATTGAAGATTTAATAAAATACACAAAAAGGTAATATTAAATAATCAGTTAAGAAATATAAATACAGTTCCAAAGTACAATCAATTCTAAGAAGCGAGGTTATAAATAAGTTTTAAACTTAATTTTATTTAATAAATTGCGCCATTTCTAAAGCCATTTTTTTAGCTTCAAGCGCAGCGGCTTCTCCAAAATTAGTTTCACTAGATGCATAAATAATAGCGCGCGATGAGTTAACCAATAATCCTATATCTTTCGTTAAACCATATTTACATACATCTGCTAAACTTCCGCCTTGAGCGCCAACACCAGGCACTAATAAAAAATGATTCGGTACGATTGCTCTTACTTCCGATAACATCTCTGCTTTAGTAGCGCCTACCACGTACATCATATTATCTATAGTTCCCCAAGCACTAGAGGTTCTTAACACATGCTTGTATAGAGCTTCGTTTTTACCAACGTCTAATTGAAAATCATTAGCGCCTTCATTAGATGTTAAAGCTAATACGATAGCCCATTTACCTTCAAACATTAAAAATGGTTTTACCGAATCGCTCCCCATATAAGGCGCTACGGTAATTGCATCTGCATGTAAGCGATTAAAAAATGCTCTGGCATACATGGCTGATGTGTTTCCAATATCTCCACGTTTAGCATCTGCAATTAAAAAATGAGTGGGGAAATTATGCTTAATGTATTTAATGGTTTTTTCCATACTTGTGAGACCACTTAAACCATAAGCCTCGAAAAAGGCTGTGTTTGGCTTAAAAGCAACACAATAATCGGCAGTAGCTTCAATAATTACTTTACAAAATTCAAAAATTGGATCATCCTCTTCTAATAAATGCTTAGGTATTTTATCAATATCTGGATCTAAACCAACACATAAAAATGTTTTTTTAGTTTTAATTTCATTTATTAATTCGGCTCTAGTCATAGGAATAGCAAGGTTATGTATAATGATTAAGAAATAATACGATTCAAATATAAACAATAAATTATACTTCTAATTTCATACATGTGATTGTTTTTCAAAAGTATTTAGCTAAAACGTATTGCTTTAATCGGCGTAATTTTATTTAAAATTAAGGTTGGTAAAAACATCATTAATAAACAGGTTAAAGCCGTTCCTACATTGATTAATACGACATGCGCAAGTGATAAATTAATCGGCACAAAATCTAAATAATAGGTATCAGGGTTTAATGTTGCAAACTGAAATTGTAATTGCAACCAACACAATCCTATTCCGATAATATTGCCTATTAATAAGCCTTTTAACAATAATTGAATTGATACATAAAAAAATATGTGACGAACAGAGGCATTTGCCAAACCTAAGGCTTTTAAAATCCCAACCATATTTGTTCGTTCTAAAATCAATATCAATAGCGCCGAAATCATATTAATAGCCGCTACAAGCACCATTAAGGTAATGATGATAATGGCATTAACATCTATCATTTCTAACCAACTAAAAATAGCACCTTGCAATTGTTTTACGGAAGCCACTGTATAATCATACCCAACAACATCGTTTAATTTTTCTAAGGAAGTTTCTAGTTTATCAAAGTCATTCAAATAAACCTCGTAACCAGCTACCTGATTGGGTTTCCAGTAATTCAAATTTTGAATTTGTTTCAAATCAACGAATACTAAATTTTTATCGAAGTCAGAAAATCCTGTATTAAAAATTCCTTTGACAGAAAATACACGTGATCTAAACTCATAATCCACATAATTTTCACCACTCATAGTTGTGTCTGCCAACTTTTTTTTAGTGAGAAAATAAACAGATAACTTTTGATTCAATTTGATATTTAACTTAGTTGCCAATGCTTTAGAAACCATCATGTCATTGCTTGCAGATGCTTTATTGAAAGACAATACAGAGCCTTCGGTGATATATGGTTTTAAATAACTCCAATCAAATTTATCAGAAACGCCTTTCAACACAATACCTTCGTTTTCGGTTTTTGTTTTTAAAATGCCATTTTTAGTGGCAAAAGGTTGGATATGCTTTACATTATCTGTAGCTGATATTTTTTGTAAAAAATTATCTTCAAAGGTAATCGGGTTTGGCTCATCTGATTTATTTTGGCTGTAATCACTAATTTGAAGATGCGAATTAAACGTTATAATTTTATGTGTAATTTGCTTCTGAAACCCAGTTACCACAGCCATGGTGATAATCATAACAGCTACTCCTAAAGCAATACCAGTAATACCAATCTTAACGATGGGACTCGACATATTTTTCTTTGTCTCGCCTTTGTTTAAAATTTTATGAGCTATGTAATTAGAAAATTTCAATGGTAATTATTAAACTAATTATGATTTTGGTAAAAAGTGTATGTGTATATTTACATGGTAAATCTAAACTATTATATGCGATTTTATATTTTTTTATATCTATTTTTTTTAACCTTTTATAGTTCTTTCTCTCAAATAGCTAGTCAAGCTTATACGAGCATAACTACCGGTGCGCAACAAACAGCAGAGTATTTACCAAAACTTAAAAATAAAAAAGTGGCCATTGTCACCAATGCTTCAGGCATTATTGCCAATAGTCATTTAGTGGATACGCTTTTAAAACATCATATCCATATCATCAAAATATTTGGACCAGAGCATGGCTTTAGAGGCACTGCTGATGCGGGAGAAAAAGTAAAATCTGGCAAAGATGTTAAAACAAATATTACAGTTGTATCCTTATATGGCGCTCATAAAAAACCAACAAAAGAAGATTTAAAAGGTATTGATATTGTAGTTTACGACATACAAGATGTGGGCGTTCGTTTTTATACTTATATCTCCACCATGACATACGTAATGGAGGCTTGCGCCGAAAACAATAAAGAGCTCCTTATTTTAGACAGACCTAATCCGAATGGATTTTACATTGATGGGCCTGTAATGACGGATGCTTATAAATCATTTTTAGGATTGCATAACGTGCCTATTGTTTATGGTATGACCTGTGGAGAATACGCCCAAATGGTTAATGGCGAAGGCTGGTTAAAAAACAATGTAACCTGTCACTTAACTATCATACCGCTTAAAAATTACGACCGAACAAAATTTGTTTCAGGTTTGCCTGTAAAGCCATCGCCTAATTTACCAAATGATACTGCTATTTTACTATATCCTTCTTTAGGCTTATTTGAAGGAACGATTATGAGCTTAGGCAGAGGAACCCCCTACCCTTTTCAGGTATTAGGGAATCCCAATGCTGATTCTACTTTTTTTACTTACAAATTCACACCAACCTCCACTGCTATTACCAAGAAACCAAAATACCAAGATACGCTGTGTTATGGTTTTAATGCTAAATTACAAGTAAGTACATTATTAAAACGAAATACCATTAACTTAACATTATTGAATGAATTTTACATTCATAGTAAAAATCAGCAAGCACAATTTTTTGATAAAAATTTTAATTACCATGCTGGTAATGATACATTAAAACAACAAATCATACAAAGCTATTCGCCTGAAGAAATACGAGCGTCGTGGCAGCCAGCGATAGATGCATTTAAAGTCATTCGAAAAAAATATTTACTATATAAAGATTTTTAGTTTTGTTTTATTGCTAATCAAAGCCTACTTTTACGCCACAAATTCCGGAGAGGTGTCAGAGTGGTCGAACGAGCAAGCCTGGAAAGTTTGTATACGGGCAACTGTATCGTGGGTTCGAATCCCACCTTCTCCGCACAAAGGGACTTAGTTTTATAAAAAAAGCTAAGTCCCTTTTTATTAATGCAGAATTACTCTTTACTAAGGTGCTTTCAGATATAATCTAATTTTGATTTAAAGTTACTCTAAATGCAATTAATAAAAGTAGCACTATACATACTTATAAAATAAACCCAATACTTGTAAACTGTACTTAATAAGCAATTTCAAAAACTGTTGTTTAAAGGTTCTGATAGCTTATTTTTGAATTGTCTCTAAATAGTTATCTGGCAAAAACTCTACCTGTCCAGTAGCTAAATTGTAAACAGCACCAACAATTTTTACAGATCCATTTTTAATTGCTTTTGTTAATACTGGCTCTAGTGACCGCAATTGTTGTACTTCCATTGCTACGTTTATTTTAACTGCATTTTCAACTAAATCTCCAGGGATTTTTTTAGCCAGTTCTGCAGCTGGCTTAATTGCATTTATAAGCGTAACGATATGTCCCGGCACATCCGGGATTTTGCACGCAGCAGAGACCGCTCCACAACTTGTGTGCCCTAAAACAACTATTAGTTTTACACCCAAAACAGCATTTCCAAACTCTATACTTCCCCAAGAAGCATAACTTGAAACTTGTCCAGCAGTTCTAATAATAAATAAATCTCCAATACCTTGATCGAAAATAATTTCATTAGGTACTCTAGAATCTGAGCATCCAACTATAATAGCGAAGGGTTTTTGTCCATTTGCAACTTCCTTTATTCTTTTAAAATCCTGATTAGGATGCAATGTTTTACCTTTAATAAAGCGTTCATTCCCTTCTTTTAGTTTTATTATTGCACTATCGGCACTTACTTGTGCTTTTAAATTTTTAACGCTGATTAGCATTGATGTACATGCTAAAAAATAAATTGTTTTTTTCATTTTATGATGTTTTTAAGTTTAGTTAATTAATGATAGATATAAAGGCATTCCAATTGTAATATTTAATGGAAAAGTAATTGCTAACGCCATTGGCAAAAATAGCCCTGGATTTGCTTTTGGGACAGCTATTTTCATAGCAGCAGGAACAGCAATGTAGGAAGCACTTGCAGCTAATACTGCAAATATAAAACGGTTAGCAACATCATGAGTAACAAATGAACTTAGGTATGCAACTACACAACCATTAATTAATGGAATAACGATAGCGAATAATAAGGGAAATAAACCGTTGGTTGTAAATGAACTCAATTTTCTTCCGCTAACAATTCCCATATCTAACAAAAAGATGGCTAAGAAGCCTTTAAAGATATCGTTGGTAAATGGTTTAATTCCCTCTGCTTGTTTAGCATCAGCAAGAAAGCCGATAATTAAACTTCCTAATATTAAAAGTACGCTTCCATTGGTTAAAGAATGTTTAACAACAGAAAGTGGTTTAACTTTATCTTTATCATCCTTATTAAAAAGAGACATCAATATTAAACCTGCTATAATTGCCGGAGATTCCATTAGCGCCATAATAGCCACCATGTGCCCATGTAATTCAAGTTTTTGAATATCTAAATAAGAAACAGCTGTTACAAAAGTTACGGCACTTACTGATCCATAAGCAGCAGCAATGGCTCCTGCATCGTAAATATTTAATTTACGTTTTAAAATGAAGAAGGTGTAAACTGGGATTAGCAGTGATAAGCCAATGCCAAATAACATAGACCAAGCAATCTCTGCTGAAAATGTTTCATGTGATAATTCTTGCCCGCCTTTAAATCCGATAGAAAATAATAAATACAAGGAAATAAATTTCGACGAGTTAGGTGGGATTTCTAAATCACTTTTTAATTTAACGGCAATGATTCCTAAAATGAAAAACAAGAATGCGGGATTTGTCACATTTGAGATAAGTAAGTCTAAATTCATATTTGGTTTTTTTTAGGGGGTTAATAGATTATCTGTTTTTTTCAAAAATTAATCGTTTGCCAATTTTTTGTTCATTAAATAAACCTTCGTCATAAAGGATGTTTCCATTGACAATAGTTTTCATTACTTTACTTTTAAATGTGTAATTTTCAAAAGGTGACCACCCGCATTTGTAAAGTGTATTTTCGTTTATAGATTTCCAGCTATTATTTAAGTCTACCAATACTAAATCCGCATAATAGCCTTCTCTTATATATCCTCTATTTTGTATTCTATAAATTTCAGCAACATTATGGCTTGTTTTTTCAACTATTTTTTCTAAACTGATTTTATTTTGATGATATAATTCTAGCAGAATAGGCAACGCATGCTGAACTAATGGCGCTCCCGATTTAGAGTTTATGTAGTTTCCTTCTTTTTCTGATAAAAGATGTGGAGCGTGATCTGTAGCAATAATATCTAATCGATCTTCTAATAAAGCATTCATTAATCCGTTCTTATCCTGTTCTGATTTGATTGCTGGATTCCATTTAATTTTTGATCCCAATTTTTCATAATCTTTATCAGAAAACCATAAATGATGCACGCAGGCTTCTCCAGTAATTCTCTTATCTCTTAAAGAGCTTACCTTTTTAAATAAGGTTGTTTCTATATCAGTTGAAATATGCAAAGCATGAAATCGGGTATTGTACTTATTTGCTATTTCTATAACTCGTTTAGTTGCTTCGTAACATGCTTTATCATTTCGTATTAATGGGTGGTAATCCATTGGAATGTCATCCCCGTAATTCTCTTTATAAATTATTAGATTCTTATTAATAATAGTATCATCTTCGCAATGAAGAGCTACCAATGAATCTGTTCGAGAAAATAATTTCTCTAAAAAATCAGGATAATTAGCTAAAATTCCTTCTTCATTATCAAAGTATAAGCCATCATCGCTTAATCCACAAATCATTGTATTATCAATCCTTAGAGCATCATTCAAATTATTTTTATTGATGCCCATAAAAAAAGAGTAGTTTGCTAAAGATGTGTGTTCAGCTAATTTATATTTCTCTTCCAAAGTTTTTAGATCAACAGCATTTGGTGATGTATTGGGCATATCCATAAATGAGGTAATACCTCCAGCAATAGCTGCTTTTGATTCTGAATAAATAGTTCCTTTTTGAGTAAAACCAGGTTCTCTAAAATGAACTTGATCGTCAATCAAACCAGGCAAAAGAAATAATCCCTCTGCATTTATTACTGTTACATTAGATTTATCAAAAGAAATGGAATGGTCTATTTTTGAAATTCTTTCCCCATCAATTAGCACATCTAAAGTTTTTATTATTCCTTCATTTACAACTTGTGCTGATTTAATTAGTAGTTTGGTCATGAGACGTTTTAGGGATTACAGATATCACAATACATTGGATCTTCAGACACTCTTCCGTGTGGATGCATTTTTTCTTCTGTGAATCCACACGATTGACAACTTAAAATATGAAACAAAGTTGAACGTGTTGGAAGTCCACAATTTTCACATTTAAGTCCGGGTTTAGCATCTGTTATTGAAAAACCCGGCATATTGCATTTTGGGCAATGTGTTTTAATTTTG
>JANYGR010000380.1 GCA_025359355.1 Bacteroidota bacterium
TAAGCGATAACGGAGCGTTACCTAAACTCGTAAGTAGTACCTCTCAACTGTGTAAGCAATGTATTTGGCTCATCAGTTGCCGTTGCGCGCATTTCGAGTTTTGGCGAAACAGGAGAATTGGATTTTAAATATTCTTCGATAACGTCGTGCATTAACATGGTTAAACGTTTTGGATTTTTCACATGTTCAACTCTACATAAGGTATCATCAGGATCGCCTTCGCGCTCGCAGGCAATAATGCTGTATTCTTTGGTAAGGTCAATAGGTTGACCAGCTACTTTCACCCAGTTAATGCGTTTGCCTATTTCGTTAGCAATCGTAAAATTTACTTCCATGCCATTGAAGCGTACAAACCATCCACCAAAGCGTTTGGAAGGATCTTTCGCAAACGCATTTTGTAATTCTTTCTCCAACCAATCCCATAATTGTTGTCCTGTAATGATTCCTGTTTTAGCTTCACTGTTAACAGGTAACATGTTCCATAAAAATTCTTTGGTAATGGTTGCTACTCCTGTTTTAGCATCTACAGCTAAGGGTTGACAAAAACGAAAGCCATTGGATAGAGCAATGTCTGGTTTAAATTTCCATTTAATAGCATCCGTAATTAAATTGTCCATCGGTGTTTCCATTACAAAATAACGCACTAATGGTGTGGTACTTGTACCTATTATTTTTTGCAAATCTGTTTTAAAAGGTTCGTATGCTTTATCTACTAAGGCTTGAACGTCTTTATTGGCGGGGTATTTTACGGGGTCAACATCTAATAATTGATAGTTAGAGTTGATGAGTTTACCATCTTTAATGACTAAATCTAATTTTCCTAAAAAGGAACCAAAGGCACCGCACTCAACAACCTTCGTATATTTTCCTTGGATAGGTTCTCTCACGCGTTCGTGTGTATCAGCACCTAAAATAAAATCAACACCTTGTACAACAGGATTATTAGCTAAACCAACTTGTTGTGCCAAGCCCATGTGTGTAGCAACTAAAATTACAGCGCAACCTTCCACTTCTTTTAAATATTTTACATACTTAGCTACAGTCACATCTGCATGTTCAAATTTCAATCCTTCGCTATATGCGGGCGATTGACGCTTAGGTATTAAATGATCGGTATAACCAATGATGCCAATTTTTACACCACCAATATATTTAACCCAATAGGGTTGATACACTAATTGGTTATTATCTTCATCCGTTGTTTTATGATACATGTTAGCGCAAATTTTAGATGCATTTGCATGTCCCATATCATAAAGCATTTTCTTTTTCTTATATACTACTTCCCAATTACCAGGTAACATCAAATCATAACCTAATTTATTGAACAAAGGAATCATTGCTTCTCCCTCTGTTAATGAGGCAACTGCGTGGCCATGAAAAAAATCTCCACCATCATATAAAATAGTATTGTTTGGATTTTTTATTTTGAATGAGTCAATCATGGTTTTTAATACTGCCAATCCACCACGCTTTTTATATACTGCTTGATTATTTTCCCAAAAGAATTCATCATGTGTATTTAATTGCGAATGTATATCAGTGGTAATTAAAATTGTAATTGTTTGAGATGAGGCATCTGCATTAGCATCCATAAAAGATGTTGATTCTAATAAATTAGTCTCTGTAGCGAAACTAGTAACGGGATTCAAAACGGCTGCTAAACCTACAAGCGCAGACTTTTTTAAAAAATCTCTGCGATTAGCCGATATATCATCCTGTTGTGCTTTCGCACTGTTTAATTTATTTTTTATCATGATTAATGCTTGCTAATTTTTCTTTAATTGCTTTGAATGGTCCGTATTTGTGTTGTTGTTCATCAAAGCCATCAGCATAAGGACCAAAGGGATGATCAAATGGTTTTTCATTTATTTTTGGCCAATCTTTACTAATATCTTTTTTAGGACGTGGCTGAGAATTGACGAATGCTGCAACATCCCAAGCCTCTTCATCCGTTAACTGTGTATTGTTATAAGACGAACCTTGAGGCATATTACATTTCGCATACTTTGCAAAACTAGACAAGCGATATAAACCCGCGCCATCATTATAACTTTGACTGCCCCATAACGGTGGATAGGTAAATTCTGTTTTGTCGCTATTCATTTGTCCGCCACCATTTGCTTGATGACAGGTTTGACATTTTTCAGTGTAAACTATTTTTCCATTTTCAACATTGGCAGCTCGTTTTAAAAAAGCTAAATCTTTTAATCCTGATCCCGCAGGTTTTTGCCCTTTAGGCACATCTTTTCCTAACCAATAAATATAAGCTACAATGGCTTTCATTTCTTTAGACGTTGTATCAATCGCTTTTCCATTTAAACTGCGTTCGAAGCAATCGTTTACACGTTTAAATATATTTTCGATGGATCCAGAACGCGCCCTATATTTAGGATAAGTAGAAGCAACAGCGCTATAGTTATTTCCAAACACTTTAGTGCCTGCCTCTAAATGGCAGTTTTGACAATTCATACCATTGGTTGCTGATTTTTCCAATGAACCATTAGCTCCATAATATTTGGCCGTATGAGCAATTAATTCTTTACCATATAACACCAATTCTTTTTCTGAAGAAGCAAGTGTTGTCTCATCAGGAGCCTTCCAATAACGTGTCGTATCAATATGTTTTAAGGCTTCTTGTTTGGCAGCATCTGTAAAATTACCGTTTGAGTCTGGTTGAATCGTACTTGACGACACTTCTTTTTGAGGAACGTAGTCAGGTAAATAATTGTATAATAAAACGGATAATATTACAATGACTAATATGAGTACAATAATAACATTGATTAATTTTGAGATAACTTCTGTGTAGTTATGTTTGTCTTCGTTTTTTTGTTCAATCATATTGTTTTTTAATGAGGTAATTTATCTTGAAAATAGCCGTAAACCCAAGTACCAGCAACGGCACTTAAAAAAGTAATACTAATAACTGTAAACCCGCTTCCAATTTGTGCAAACAACGGGCCTGGACAAGCGCCAGTAATAGCCCAACCTAATCCGAAAATTAAGCCACCAATAATTTGTCCTTTATTAAATGTTTTTGGAACAATAACTACTTTTTCTCCATCTGCAGTTTTAAGATTATATTTTTTAATAATAAATACAGAGATTATTCCAACTACCACCGCAGTACCTATTACACCATACATGTGAAACGATTCGAAACGAAACATTTCCTGTATGCGAAACCAACTAACGATTTCGGCTTTTACAAATACAATTCCAAAGAGTATACCCATAAAGGCATATACTAAATTGGCAGTCCACGGTTTTTTTACTTCTGAATTATTAACGCACGTTTCTTTTAATTCAAACTCATCATTTTCTTTTGTTACTTGATTTGTTGTCATGATAATTTAAATTAAAGATTTAATAAAAAGGGTAAGATTAACCAGGTCATTACAAAACCACCAATCATAAAACAACAGGTGGCAATTAAAGATGGTAATTGTAAATTAGATAAACCCATAATAGCATGCCCGCTTGTACAACCGCCAGCATAGCGAGTTCCGAAGCCTACCATAAAGCCACCAACTACAATAAATATAAAGCCACGAAGCGTTAATAGACTTTCCCAACTAAAAATATCAGTAGGTAATAGATGTTCAAAGTCTTTGACATTATGACTTGCCAAGGCTTGTTTGGTACTTTCGGCAATTACCATGGGATTAGGATTGGTTAATACGTAAGAAGCAATAACACCACCAATGGCAACACCACCAACAAAAAATAAATTCCACGATTCTTTTTTCCAATCGTATTTAAAGAATTTAATATTGGCAGGTATGCATGCTGCACAGATATGACGTAAGGAAGAGGAGATCCCAAAAGATTTGTTTCCTATTAATAATAAAGCGGGTACAGTTAAGCCAATCAAAATGCCGGCTATATACCAAGGCCAAGGCTGTTTAATAAATTCTAGCATAGTTTTTTTAATAAAAACACCTGTCAGGTTTTATATAAGAGTGATATAAATCTGACAGGTGAATATGATTAATATTTGTTAATAAGCAATCTTTTTTAGTTTTGCTTTTACTATATCATTAGGCTCTACTAAAGGCAAACGCACATGAGTAGTAGTGATTTTCTTTTGTGCTAAAACTACTTTTACGCCACCTGGGTTTCCATCGGCAAACAATTGCTCTGTAATTTCCATTAACTTATAATGTAATTTTTGCGCTGATTTTAAATCATGAACCAAAGCAAAACGAACCATATCACTAAAATCTTTTGGATACGCATTTGCAACCACTGAAATTACACCATCGGCACCACTTGCTATTAATGGCAAGGTTAGATTATCATCACCACTAATAATTAAGAAATTATCAGGACGGTGTTTAATGATTTTCATGCACTGCTCAATGTTTCCACTAGCTTCTTTAACAGCAATGATATTTTTAAATTCTTTTGCTAAGCGAATGGTTGTGTCCCATGTAATGTTAGAAGCGGTACGTCCTGGTACATTATATAATATAATTGGTAAGGGACTTGCTTTAGCAATTGCTTTATAATGCTGGTAAATACCTTCTTGAGATGGTTTGTTATAATAAGGAGAAACTGATAATATCGCCGAGAAGCCAGTTAAATCATCTTTCTGCAAAGACTCTACTAACTCTGCTGTGTTATTTCCACCAACTCCTAAAACTAAAGGAATGCGATTTTTAGTAGTTTTAATGATATGAGCAATCACTTGTTGCTTTTCTTCTTTTGATAACGTAGCCGTTTCGCCAGTAGTTCCTAAAACGACAATATATTCCACTCGCCCTTTTATGATGTGCTCTACTAATTTTGTTAATGCTGGAAAATCAATTGCTCCTTTAGTTGTAAATGGTGTTACAATTGCCACACCTGTTCCTGTAAAATTTATTGCTTGTTTCATTTTTAATTTGTTGTGTTAATCATGTTTAAATATACTATTACTTGTTTTAAGTAATCTGAAATTTTGTTTGTTTTATCGCTATCAATGGTAATCTCAAAGTTTGAGTTTTGAAAGCGAGCTATTTTACATTTGGCCGTTACTAATTTGCTTAAAGCCAACGCTTGAAATTGCTCTGAATCACCTAAATTAATAAGAACATCATAAGTAGTAGTATTGATTTGATTTACGGCATCATCTGTTGGTAATTGAAATAAAGAAAATTTCTTTTTATCTAAAATAATATGCTCAAATGATGGATGAGGCGCTTGTTCTGGCTTACCGCCATAAATGATTGCTACCTGTACAGTTATGTTATCTTTTTTACATGCATTGATAAACTCAACAAGTTCGCTTAACTGATTGTCATAAGCAATAATTACAATCTTAGATATTTTATTCCAAGAGAAAAATTGTTTAGTTACTTTTGCTACGCCAAGGCTCGCTTCTTTTTTAGAAAGTAAATAGTTTGCTATGTTGCTTAGTAAAGACATATATTTTTTGTCAGTTCTTTGTCACTCTGAGCGAAGTCGAAGAGTTTATCAGGGCTTCGACTTCGCTCAGCCAGACAATTTATTTAATTTTCCATTTTTTTTGCTTCGTTCCAAAACACATCCATTTCTGCCAAAGAGCAATCAGCAAGGGCTTTACCTTGTGCTAATATTTTTTGTTCCATGTAATTAAAACGAGTGATGAATTTTTTATTTGTTTTTTCTAAAGCATCTTCTGCGTTGATATTTAAAAAACGGGCATAATTAATTAATGCAAATAAGACATCGCCTAATTCTGATTCTAATTTATAATGAATTATTTTTTGAGAAGCTTCATCTTTGGCTGAATGCATAGAGTTTACTTCTACTTGTAGTTCCGCTAATTCTTCTTGCACTTTTTCCCAAACTTGATTTGGATCTTCCCAATCAAAACCGATAGCCCTTGCTTTATCCTGTATTCGTAAGGCTTTCAATAAAGAAGGCATACTATTTGGAACACCAGATAACGCACCTTTATTTCCTTCCGTTTGTTTGAGCTTTTCCCAATTAGTGGTTACTTCATCTGAATCTTTAACTTTCACATCACCATAAACATGTGGGTGGCGAAAAATCATTTTATCACACAAAGAATTAATGACATCTGTGATATCAAAATCATTGGTTTCACTGGCAATTTTAGAATAGAATACTAAGTGCAACAACACATCACCAATCTCTTTTTTTATTTCAGTTTTATCTCCTTTTAAAATAGCATCACTTAATTCGTAAGTTTCTTCAATCGTTAAATGGCGCAAGGTTTCCATGGTTTGTTTTTGATCCCAAGGGCATTTCGCTCTTAGGTCATCCATCACATCTAATAAGCGCTTAAACGCTATTAATCTCTCATCTATTGGATCTATATGTATTTCGTTCACTTGTTTATTTGTTTTTAGTTGTTATGTTGAACTCGTTTCAGCATCTCTTTGTCGTATCGGGAGACCCTGTAGCAAGTTCAGGGTGACCATTATTTGTATAAATTACAGTAGATTTAAAATTGCGTTCTCTACTTCTGTACTATCCCACTTTGCTTCAATATCAGGCAGAGACATAATTTTGTCCATTATCGCTTGTTGCTTATTACCGTTTACTAATGCTTCGCTGTAGCGGATACTTGGCGTATACGTTACCATGCTGTATAATGGAATCCATTTTTCAGGGTGCTTAGCATTAAAATGAGCTTCAATTTTCTTTTGTAATAAAAAAGTTTTATCAGCTGTTTTATCGCGCATCTCCACAAAATTAGCAATTGCTAAATCAGCAATCGCATCTCCATCGGGCTTACGTAAGGCTTCGTATTCCTTTAAACAAGCGCCGTTTAAATCGCCATGCTTATTCATTAATTCATTTAATATCACACAATCTTCAAAACCACAATTCATACCTTGTCCATAAAAAGGTACAATGGCGTGAGCGGCATCGCCAATTAATGCGATTTTATCGTCCCACACCCAAGGTTTACATTTTACGGTAACTAAGCTAGAGGTAGGATTAGTAAACCAATCTTCTAATAATGTTGGCATTAAAGAAACCGCATCAGGAAACTCTTGTTTGAAGAATGCTGTGACGTCATCCTTTGTTTTGATGGCATCAAAGGATACTTTTCCTTCCATCTGAAAAAATAAGGTGCAGGTAAAACTGCCATCCATATTGGGTAAAGCAATCATCATGAAGCTTCCGCGAGGCCAAATATGTAAACAATTTTTTTCGATCACGTGCTCTCCATTTGGGCTAGCAGGAATTACTAATTCTTTATAACCTGCATCAATATAAAATTGTTGGTAATCAAAACGATCCGATTGAAATTGCATTTGACTACGAACCGCACTGAATGCGCCATCAGAACCTAATACGATATCACTTTTAACATAGCTCGTTTTATCTGAATGAGTATTGTGAAATGATAATTCATTTGTTTTTCTATCTAACTTATCACAACGTTCTTCAAAATGTAAAGTTACATTTGGCTGTTGTTCGGCCAAATCCATCAATTTCATATTAATACCTCCACGCGATACCGAATAAA
>JANYGR010000389.1 GCA_025359355.1 Bacteroidota bacterium
AAGGCACTGATTTTATGGCTGAGGTCACGATTAAAAATCCTGGAGTAAGAGGGATGTATCGTAATCTGGCTTTATCACAGATATTTGCGAGTGGTTGGGAAATTCGTAACCAACGCTTAGATAATATTACATATTTAAAAGGCGATATTCCAACCTATCAAGATATAAGAGATGACCGTGTTTATAGTTATTTTGATTTAGGCGTGGGAGCTATTAAAACTTTTAAAGTAATGCTAAATGCAAGTTATACAGGCTTGTATTATTTGCCAGGTGTAAGTTGTGATGCTATGTATGATAATAGTATTTCGGCGCACGTAGCAGGTAAATGGGTGAGTGTGAAAAAGCAGGGAGTAATACAATAGTTGAGTCATGCTGAACTTGTTTCAGTATCTCAACAAGAGACCCTGAAACAAGTTCAGGGTGACAAACAGAACTTAATTATATTTGTAACATGAAATTAGATATATTAGCCATAGGTGTCCATCCCGATGATGTTGAATTATCAGCCTCGGGAACTATTTTAAAACATATTGCTTTAGGAAAAACAGTGGGTATGCTTGATCTGACCCTAGGTGAATTAGGCACTAGAGGTTGCGCAACATTAAGGACACAAGAGGCTACACATGCTGCTAAAATATTGGGAGTTTCAGTGAGAGAACAATTAACAATGGCAGATGGTTTTTTTGAAAACAATGAAGCTCATCAAAAACAAATCATACAAGTCATTAGAAAATTTCAACCAGAAATAATTTTGTGTAATGCTATTTCAGATAGACACCCAGATCATGGTAGAGCTGCCAAACTTACGACAGATGCTTGTTTTTATAGTGGTTTAGCGAAAATTGAAACCAAAGAAAATGGAATAGTCCAAAAACCTTGGCGACCAAAAGCAGTGTATCATTACATACAAGATAATTTTATGGAGCCTGATTTTGTAATAGACATCACGTCTTTTATGGATAAAAAAATGGAATCCATTATGGCATACTCATCTCAGTTTTTTGATCCAAATTCTAAAGAGCCTGCAACACCGATCTCTTCAGCTAATTTTATGGAATATGTAAAAGCAAAATCAAGTGTGTTTGGTCGTGCTATTAATTGCGATTATGCCGAAGGCTTCACGGTTAATAGGTATATCGGCGTAGAGAATTTATTTGATTTAAGGTAAATCACTATTTAATAAAATTATATAGTTCTTAGTGTAAATAATCCTTTTACATAAATTCAATATATCTCTTAATATGTATGGTGAAAAATAAGTTGATGACCTTTTTCGTTTTCTACCATTAATAGATAAATACCATATATGACAGATATAGAAATTATAAAATGTATGCGGGAAGGTAAGTACAATCCTGCAACGAAAGGTCTTTATACCTATTTACCAGTAGTGAAAAAATTCGTGCAAAAAAACAATGGCACTAAGCAAGAAGCGGAAGATGTTTTTCAGGAAGGGTTAGTGATTTTTTGTAAAAAACTGGAAGACGTTAATTTTGAGTTACGTTGTAGCATTAACACGTATTTATATAGTGTTTGCAAGCTATTGTGGCTGGATGAATTAAAAAAGAAAAATAAACAAATTAAAAACGACTTTTTACCATTAGAGGATAAATACTTGTCGGAAGAAATTAATACTGATATAGAAAATGATAGGCCAATAAAAGCAGCTCAAGAAGCAGTTTTTATGCTTGGTGAAAAATGTAAAGAGTTGTTGCAATTATTTTATTTCAAAAAAATGACGATGGCTCAAATAGCTTCACAGCTTGGCTTTAAGACTGAGAAAGTAGCTAAAAACCAAAAATACAGATGTATTGAAAAAGCCAAAGAAAACTTAAAACAATTAACTCATTAATTTATACGTCATGAATCCATATACAGAATTAATAAGCCGATATATTAATAATGAATTATCTGTTATTGAAAAAACCGCATTTGAAGCCGATTTACAAACTAATCCCCAATTAAAAAAAGAATATGATTTGCAATTACAGGTTGTTCAAGGCGCTAAACGCTTAGGTTTAAAACAAGAAATTAAATCATCGTTCAAAAAAACTAAAACACAAAAATTCCTTAAAAAAGCGGTTGTTACTATAGCTTTAACCCTTGCGGTGATTGGCATAGTATTGTTGGTTAAGAAAATAGCAAACAAATCTCCTAACCATATTTTACATGAATTAAACGAACAAGGCACTTCTAATTGGTCGGAAGCAGACAAAATATTAGAGGCGCAAGTATTTACAATAAACCCCGAAAGAGACACTATTATTGAAACGCAGCATGGTACTGTCATTTCTATACCCGCTCATTCGTTTGTAAATAAACAAGGTGTTGCTGCTGAATTGCCTATTGATTTGGAAATAAAAGAAGCGATGACTCCCTCAGAAATAATGAAAGCAGGCTTAAGCACGACTAGTAATGGAAAATTATTAGAAACAGGTGGTATGTTTTATATTAATGCACGTAATGGAGAAGACAATTTAACCATTGATAAGAGCAAGCCCTTAAATGTGAATGTGCCTGTAAATAATACTAAAAACGACATGATGCTTTTTAAAGGTGAGCGTAAAGCAGATGGTACTATTAATTGGATTGAACCAAAGGCCATGAAGAAAAAATTAAGCACCGTTGATATTTTGAAATTAGATTTTTACCCAGAACATTTTTTAGATTCAGTGAAAGCCTTTGGATTTAACAATAAAAATAAGATTTTAACCGATAGTATTTATTATTCATATAGTAGGGATTGTAGCTTGGAAAACTACGCTTATCCAACTGAAGTTGTATACGAATCAGCTGATGGTACTATTACAAAATCAATAGTAAGTGGTAGTGGTTTTTCTATGAGTGATGGTAAACAAGTGTTTTATCAAAATTGCGCTATGTGCCATTCGATGGATGCAAAAAAAATTACAGGGCCAGGTATGGCAGGTCTTTCTGGTCGAATACCTAAAGGCGATTGGTTAGAAAGGTATATTCTAAATAATCAAAAACTAATAAAAGAAGGAGATGTTTATGCGAATAAAATCTATAATGAAAGTGGTTCTGGCATGCCAATATATGAAAGGGTATTAAACTATCAAGAATTACATGCTCTTATAGAATATTTAACTCAGAAAGATAATATAGTTGTTGATTACACAACCCGAGATTCTATTAGCGAAGAGACTTTCTGTCCAGAAATAAACCCCGCTAAAATCAAGGCTATATGGGATAAAAAATTCAATCACACAATTTTAGCAACTAAAGAATTTGAGGAACGATTGAAAGTAATTTTTACTACCTGTGATCCGCGCATCTTAAATTTATATATTAAAAATTTAACTCACCCCTTATATGAAATAGATAGCATTGTCGCTACAATACTAAGCGGGGAATTAAAAACAAAATTCTTAAATTTTTACAACCGTAAAGATGGAGGCGTTGATATTACAGATGATCAAAGTAAAAAACTACAAGTGTATTTCGAAGAAAAGAAAACCATATATACAAATGCTGTTAATAAAGCCTTGCAAAAAATGTATGCTGATGAAGATCTTAAAAGACAAATAGCTAATGATGAAAAAACAAAACATAATAATTTTGAAGAAATAAGAAAATCACAAACTTTTAGTGAGGAGTTAGAAATTAATATGGACGAAGCTTATAGGCAATTAGGTAAAAAAAGGCCTAAAGCTTTACCTGTCGATAATTATTTGTCGGGTTCTATAGCACAAACGGGTTGGAACAATGTAGATAAATATGTAATTGAATCAACTACTAACCGAACAACCTTAGATTATAAAGATCCAGAAACTGGTAAAAAAGCCATCATTAAATATGAGCCCATTACAATTACAATCAATGATGTCAAAAAATACGATAAGGTTGTTTGTTATATGATTCCTGATAAATTGAGTAGTTTTCAGTTACTGAAAAATACCAATTATGTTTTTAAAGAAAACTTAAACGAATTAATGAATTATACGATTATTGCCATTGGTTTTAAAGGTAATTCTACCTATTACCACGAAATTAAATTAGCGAAAGCGCAAGCATACGCGATTGATTTAAGTTCAATCTCAGCGAAAGATTTAGATGAAAAATTAAACGTCAATTTCCCTCTTAATCAACAACAAGATTTAAGTAAAGATATTAATTACCAATTATTTGAGGCCAAAGAAAATAGCAGATCACTTAAAATACAACAACGAGAAGAAATACGATATAGGCTTGAAAGGGTGGTGTTTCCATGCTCTAATATGCTTCCCAGTGCACAGCTATTAGAAAAATAATTGCATATGCAGGCAATTTCTGGGTGATTCTTTCTTTAAGGTCGCAGAAGAACAATTAAATCAAGTATTAAAGAATTATAAATATGGGGTTTATAATTGAGCAATTGATAAGCAAATTCTGAAATTTCAGATTATTTTTTTGTTTTTGAAAATATTATAATTACCTTTTACCTTTGTAACCACACAGTCCTATTTTAATGCAAAGTACAAATGGTATAGATGATACGGTAATTTTTCAGATTGAAAAATTGGCGAATATATCCATAGAAAAAAGTAGGAGTAATCCTCAAGAAGGCGTTAAAATTGCCAATGAGCTTATAGCAATGGCTCAGTCTATCCAATTTAACAAGGGTATTGCAGAAGGATTAACCTGCAAGGGATCTTGTTTAGTTTGGTTAGGTAATTACGACCAAGCACTTCAATTTTTATTTGAAGCCTTACCAATACTTGAACAAGTTGGAAGTAAAAAATATGAGGCTCATGCCTTGTACCATATATTTTGCGTGTACTATTTTTTAGCAGATTTTGATAACGCATTAAAATATGCTAACGAAATGTTGCATCGTTCCGAACAAAATAAGGATGAGCTCGCTCAAGCTAATGCACTCAATGCTATTGGTTCTATTTATTATACTTCCGGCGAAAATGAAAAAGCCATAAATACACTTTCAAATGGATTAATAATAGCTGATAGTCAAAATGATAAATCACTTATTGCACGAATATTAGATGGATTAGGTACAGCATATTTCAATTTGAATGATATTGAAAAATCAATAAATTTTAAAAAGAAAAGTTTAGAAGTATCTCGCTCAATTGGTTTAAAACAAGTGGAGTCTTATGCAATTGATGGGTTAGCTAAAATTTACGTGGCAGCAAATGATTTAAGCAATGCGGAAAAATATTTTCATGAATGTTTAGCTATTAGAGAAGAACTAGATTTTAAATCTGGTATGGCTGAAACGAATTATCAATTAGGAGATTTGTATTTGAAAATAAATCGTTTGGATTATGCACTTGCTTATTTAACAAAAGCTTTGAAATTAGCTGAGGAAACGCAGGCTAAGGAAGTGATTTATAAAACTCATAAATCACTTTATAAGGTATACGAAAAACAGTCCAAAAACACTAAGTTTATAGAACACTTTAAGAATTACTATACATTAAAAGAAGAATTTTTTAGCGAAAAAAATAAACAAAAATTAAAAGGTGTAGAAATGCAAGTCAGCATTTCTCAAATGGAAAAAGAAAAAGAATTACTTCATCAAAAAAATAAACAGTTAGAGCAACTCTCTAATGATTTGGTTACTCTAAGTGATTTAGGAAAAACAATTACGTCGTTATTATCTGTAGAGGCGATTAATAAAACTGCTTATGATATTATTAATAATATGATGGATGCTGGCGGATTTGGAATTGGTATAGTCTCCGATAATCAAAGCATTCTTACGTTTCCTGGTTACATTGAAAACGGAGTTGTTCTTAGTTCTTCTGGTTACGATTTGTCAGATGATAATCGATTAGCATCTGTTTGCTTTAATAAGGAAATTGAGATTATTATCAATGATTATAATTTAGAAGTTGGTAATTTTATAAAAAAACGATTACAGCCCATTGTTGGGGAATCTGTTCAGTCTATCATTTATCTGCCTCTTAAATTGGGGGATAAAAAACTGGGCGTACTTACAGTGCAAAGTTTTAAGAAAAATGCTTTTGATGATTATCAGGTAAACTTGGTAAAAAATTTGGCAGTGTATTGTGCCATTGCAATTGAAAATGCTACTCTTTACCAAAATTTAGAAGTACGTATTAAAGAGCGAACGCGCGAAGTTATTAATCAAAAAGAACAATTAGAAGTAGCTCAAGAAACTGCGCGCATGTTAAGTGTTATTGGAAAAGAAATAATTTCAACTACCGATTTTAATTCTATTTTTCATACACTTCACGAAAAAGTAGGTCAGTTAATGAATGCTGATTGCTTCAGTGTGCGCATATACCAAAAAGAAAGAAAAGAAATTGATTATAAATACTCTATGGAAAAAGGGAAATTAAAAACTCCTTTAACTGTATCAATGAATGATATTGATAATTATTCTGTTTGGTGTGTGACTAATAATCAAGAAATTTTCATCAACGATAATTTAAACGAATACCAAAAATACACTAAAAAAATAGTGGTACCATCGGGTGAAATGCCTAATTCCTTATTATTTTGTCCATTAAATATAGGAAATAGAGTAACGGGTGTTATTACAGTACAAAGTTTCCAAAAAAACGCGTACACGCCATTTCACATGGATGTATTAAAAACATTAGGAACGTATACAGCTATCGCACTCGAAAATGCAGATTTAGTTGAAACCTTAGAAATAAAAGTAAATCAACGAACGTCGGAAGTGGTTGAGCAAAAAGTACAACTAGAAAAAAGCTTTAGTAATAGTAAATTATTAGGTGAAATTGGAAAGGAGATTTCATCTACCTTATCAGTAGATGAAATTATTTCTACGGTTTACCTAAAAATAAATACATTGATGGACGCTACTATTTTCGGTATTGGTTTACATCGCCCAGATAAAAATGATTTATATTTTTCTGGTTCTATGGAAAATGGAAAAAACTTAAGTGCTTTTTCGTTTAATTTAAACGACGAAAAAACGGCTACTCTTTGTTTTTTACAATGTAAAGAATTTGTAATTAATGATTGGGAAAATGAATATATACATTATGTAAAAAAGACTTACAAACCTGAAGAAGGCGAAATGCCAGAATCAATGATATACATGCCTTTAATATCTAAAGGAAAGGCAATTGGCGTAATAACGGTTCAAAGTTTTTCAAAACATATATATAACGACCACCATTTAGATTTATTAAGAAGCTTATCCGTTTATGTAGGAGGGGCTATTGAAAATGCTAATTTGTATAAAGGCTTAGAAGATAGAGTTGATGAGCGAACAAAAGAAGTCATTCATCAAAAAGAACAGATTGAAAAGGCTCACGAAAACACGCGTTTGTTAAGTAAAATTGGTCAACATATTATTTCTAATGTTGATTTTAATGCCATATTTGGTGAGTTGCATCAAAATATAAATCAGTTAATGAATGCTGATTGCTTTGGTGTAAGACTTTATCATCCAAAAGCAAATGAAATTGAATACCGCTATGAAATCGAAAATGGAGAATCATTCGAGCCAATAAGCGTCTCAATGGATAATGATGATAATTATTCTGTGTGGTGTGTTAAAAATAAAAAAGAGATTTTTATCAATGACAACTTAAATGAATATCAAAAGTACACTAAAAAAATAGTAGTGCCGTCTGGTGATATGCCAAGCTCCTTGTTGTTTTGCCCCATGATGATTGGCGAAAGAGTAATTGGCGTTATTACGGTGCAAAGTTTTATAGTTAATGCATACGTACCTCTTCACATGGATATCTTAAAAACGTTGGGCACTTACACTGCCATTGCTCTTGAAAATGCAAATTTAGTTGAGCATCTCGAAGATAAAGTGGAAGAGCGAACCCAAGAAGTAGTTAAACAAAAAGAAATTATTGAAGAAACAAATAAGCATATCACGGATAGTATACGATATGCCAAGCGCAT
>JANYGR010000393.1 GCA_025359355.1 Bacteroidota bacterium
TTAATACCACGCAATCTTCAAAGCCGCAATTCATACCTTGTCCGTAAAAAGGCACAATGGCGTGAGCGGCATCTCCAATTAAGGCGATTTTATCGTCCCATACCCAAGGTTTACATTTTACGGTAACTAAGCTAGAGGTTGGATTGGTAAACCAATCGTCCAATAAGGTCGGCATTAAAGGAACGGCATCAGGGAATTCTTGTTTGCAAAATGCCATCACATCCTCTTTTGTTTTCAATACATCAAACGATACTTTTCCTTCCATTTGAAAAAACAACGTACACGTGAAACTTCCATCCATATTAGGTAAAGCAATCATCATGAAGCTTCCGCGAGGCCAAATGTGTAAACAATTTTTTTCGATCACATGTTCTCCATTTGGTCCTGCAGGTATTACTAATTCTTTATAACCTGCATCAATATAAAACTGTTGGTAATCAAAACGATCCGATTGAAATTGCATTTGACTACGAACCGCACTGAATGCGCCATCGGAACCTAATATGATATCACTTTTTACATGACTCGTTTTATCCGTATGAGTATTGTGAAATGATAACTCATTTGTTTTTCTATCTAACTTATCACAACGTTCTTCAAAATGTAAAGTTACATTTGGCTGTTGTTCGGCCAAATCCATCAATTTCATATTAATACCTCCACGCGATACCGAATAAATGGCTTGATTATCTTTTCCATAAGCTTGATAATTGGATGAACCATCTTTCATGTGTATGGCGCGACCATACATAGGAATAGCAATTTTTTTAATTTCATCAGCAATGCCCACGCCTTCTAAACCTCTCCAACCACGGTCGCTTAAAGCTAAGTTAATAGATTTTCCTGCGGAAATATTTTCTTTACGCATATCGTTACGACGTTCGTATACATCCACTTTGTATCCACGTTTAGCTAAGTAAATAGATACTAAAGAACCCACTAATCCGGCTCCAACAACTGTAATTTTTTTTTGAGTACTCATACTTTGTGTTATTGATTGTTTATCAATTTTAATTTTGAACAGCTAATTTATTCTTTTCTTTGACTAAGAGAAAGGTAAGTTAATTACTTTTTATATGTATCATGTAAGCCTTGTTTGTTTTGTAATTTATTAATGGTCTGTATAATACGTTTGATTCTAGTTTCTTCTTTTTTAGCAGATTCAATCCATTGAATGTATTCCTTTCGGTGCGAAAACGCTAAGGATTCGAAGTAAACTAAAATTTTCGCTTTTTTAAATTGCTTAATTACATCATTTGGTATGTTTATGGTTTTATCTTTTGTTTCCTGTATTTTCAAGCCTTTTCGGTTATTATCGATGGCTTCAAATAAATATTCTAAAATAATATCATCATCAATTTGAGAAACATCTGTGAATTTAATATGTCGGTTATGCACATTACCAGGGTTCTCTAATAATATCTTTTTCTTGTCTTTAAGTAAGGAACCTTGAAAAAATACAAAGCTCACATGCTTTTTAAATCCCCAATAGCCACAAACCATTCCATTTAAATAGTAATTAGGCCCCCATTTCCAGTCTTCAATTAGCTCTGGATCGGCGCTTAATATAAGTTTACGCAGATGTTTACAAATAACCTGAGCAAAGGGCTCTAATTCGGAAATACCCTTATCAATTAAAGTAGCCGCATCGGGATTATGTTTCACTTTTGCCATAATAAATGTAAATTTGAAATGTGTTAAAACAATTTGAATTAAATATCTCTAAAAATACACTTTTTAGTAAAACGGATAAACTATTAGTTGCCTTTAGCGGAGGCGTCGATTCGGTTGTTTTAACTGATCTTTTATGCAAAGCAGGATATACAATTGAGTTAGCACATTGCAACTTTCAATTAAGAGGTAATGAAGCAAATGATGATACTGCATTTTGCGAAAACTATGCTAAATTAATGAACGTTCCTTTTCATGTGATTTATTTTGACACTAAAACCTATGCTTCAGAGCACAAGCTATCTATACAAATGGCAGCTCGTGAGTTGCGTTATCATTGGTTTAAAACATTAAAAGCAGAATATCATTTCGATTATATTTTAACAGCACATCATGCCAATGATAATGTAGAAACCTTATTAGTAAATTTAATAAGAGGTACTGGAATTAAAGGATTGCAAGGCATACCCGAAAAACAAAACGACATGGTTCGCCCTTTGTTATTTGCTACTAAAGAAGAAATTAG
>JANYGR010000445.1 GCA_025359355.1 Bacteroidota bacterium
GAAGCCCAATTTTTGTGCATCTTCCGCACTGATGGTGTTTGGATTAAATACAAATCGCTCTGCTGATACAACTTCATCGGCTATTTCTTTTTTGGATTCGTATGTTGCATTATCTGTTGCATTTGTTTTTTCTTCTTTAGAATTTGAAGAATCGTTGATCGTAATAAATTGCACTTGATCCTTATTACCACTAAATAATGGCAAACACAACTTAACAATTACTAAACTACCAATGATGATGCATAATACAAAAACGCCATTACGTTCTTGCTTATTAAAATGAAATAGATTTTGAAGCCACTCTTTAATTTTCATTTTCGGTTACTCTATTTTTCTTAAACAGATAATATACTGGAACACCTAAAGCGATAATTAATAATCCCATGCCGGTATTAAAGGTTTTATACACCAATAAATCTATGCAAATTAACGACGTTAATATAATATAGATAATAGGAATAACGGGGTATCCAAAGGCTTTGTAAGGCCTTTCAGCGTCGGGCATTTTTTTTCGTAACACAAAAATGCCTGTAATAGTTATGATATAAAATATTAAAGAAGAGAAGGTACAGTAATCTAACAAATCGCCATAAGAACCACTTAAACATAAAAGTGAAGCCCAAATTCCCTGAAAAATCAGGGCATTAGAAGGAACACTAAATTTATTAAGTTTGCCAGCACTCTTAAAAAACAATCCATCTTTAGCCATCGATTCAAATAAACGAGAACCCGCTATAATTAATCCATTGTTACAACCAAAGGTAGAAACCATGATGAGCGCTGCCATTAAGTATTTAGCCACATCGCCAAAAACAACAAATAGTGCGGCCGTTCCAACCCTATCTTTTTGTGCAAACATAATACCTTGATCAATGACTGTTTGTCCACCTATTGTTCCTTCAATTGGTAATAAGCACAAGTAAGCCACATTAGCTAACACATAAATAACAGTAACGATACTTACGCCAAAAAATAAACCTAAAGGAATATTGCGTTGTGGATTTTTAACTTCGCCTGCAATAAATGTGACGTTATTCCAAGCATCGCTACTAAACAAAGAACCTATCATTGCCACGCCAATAGCGGTTGTTAAAGCCATGCCTGATAAATTTAAAAAATCGTAACTGATAATTTTTCCTAATCCATCTTTAACTGGAATAGCTTGTTTTGCATTCCAAGCACCACTCATATTATTTGAAAACACATCTGTGTGAAATCCATAATATATTCCCACAACGATTAAAGAAAATAAGGCTAATAATTTAGCAGATGTAAATATTCGTTGGATAGCTTTACCGTTTTCGATGCCGCGTGTGTTTATGTATGTAAGGAGTGCAATCACTGCAATGGCTAATAGTTGCGCAGAAGTTATTTTAAAATTAAATAGTTGAATTACTACATTTCCTTCTTCAAAAAATGGAATGAACACTCCTGTAAATTTCGCAAAAGCAACTGCCACTGCTGCAATTACGCCTGTTTGTATGACTAAAAAAACAGTCCAGCCATACACAAAAGCGGTTAGTTCGCCAAAGGCTTTTTTAATGTAAACAAATTGTCCGCCTGCTTGAGGCATCATTCCTGCTAATTCGCCGTAACTCAGTGCTGCAAATAAGGTAATAACACCTGATAAAATCCAAACAACTAATAACCAACCAGCCGAACCCACAGAGCGAGCGATATCCGAACTCACAATAAAAATACCTGATCCCACCATAGACCCTGCTACCAAAAGCGTTGTATCAAATAAATTAAGCGTTCTTTTTTTTTCAGACATACTCTTATTTTTTTAAGATAAAAAGAAATATAATTACAATAATATTTAGCACTCGGCAATATTCACCGATATATTAGCTAATCCTCCTTCTGAGGTTTCTTTATATTTCGTGTTCATATCCATCGCAGTTTCCCACATCGTTTTGATAACATCATCTAAGCTTACACGAGCAGCAGAAGAATCACTTTCCAAAGCTAAATTAGACGCAGTGATAGCCTTTATCGCACCCATGCTGTTTCGTTCTATACAAGGAATTTGCACTAAGCCTCCTATAGGATCGCAAGTCATACCTAAATGATGTTCCATTGCAATTTCCGCAGCTTGTAATACTTGTTCTTTCCTTCCGCCCATGGCTTCTGTTAATCCTGCTGCTGCCATAGAACTCGAAACGCCTATTTCTGCTTGACAACCTCCTAAAGCTGCCGATATAGTAGCTCCTTTTTTATAGAGTGTTCCAATTTCTCCTGCGGTAATAATGAATTGAACAATTTCATCATCTTCAAAATTTGGTGTAAAACAATAAGCATACATCAACACCGCTGGTATAACACCAGAAGCCCCATTGGTAGGGGCTGTTATAATTCTTCCGAAAGAAGCATTTTCTTCATTAACAGCTAATGCAAAAACACTTACCCATTTATTAACTGTATTAAAATCTGTTGGCCCTTGTTTAATCGCATGAATCCATTCATCCACATGATTAAATTTTTGACCATGCAATAAATGTTTATTGATATCGTAAGCTCTTCGTCGCACATTTAAGCCTCCAGGCAAAATACCTGATTTATTAACTCCTCTATAAATACAATTTTTAATCTCGTCCCAAATATAAAGTGCATGTTTGCGAGTTTCAGCTTCGGTGCGCCAAGCTGTTTCGTTAAGCATGATTAACTCCGATATTTTTAAATTTAATTTTTTACAATTGTCTAATATTTCTTGTGCGCTATGGCAAGGATATTTTGTGATGATCGGATTTTGCGCAACCTGACTGTTATCGTGCGTTACTACAAATCCTCCACCAACCGAAAAGTATTCTCTTGAAACAGTAGTCCCATCTTTTAACAATGCGTCAAAACGCATACCGTTTGGGTGAAAATCAAGCCTTTGATTGTATTCGAAAACAATATGTTTTTCGTAATTGAAAACAATATTTTTATTTTCGGCAATAGTAATAAAGCCACTGTTTTTAATATGTTCAATTTTTTCAAATATCTTATCTGTATCAATGGTGGCAAAGTTTTCGTTAGAAAGCCCCATCATTACTGCAATATCAGTGCCGTGCCCTAATCCTGTTTTAGCAAGCGACCCAAATAAATAAGTTGTAATTTCAGTTACGTCGTTAAATTTATTCAGTGATTTTAAGTATCCTAAAAAAAAAGCAGAAGCTCTCCATGGCCCCATTGTATGGGAACTCGACGGACCTATACCTATTTTTATAATTTCGAAAGCGCTAATTGATTCCATATATAATTACATACATTTTTTATATGATATAACTTTTAATATTGCTAAAAGCTATAATTCAAGAAATGTGTACTAACAAAGCTAATTTTTTTTAATCAATTGCAAAACAAATTAAAGGCTTTTTCCAATTTATAAAATCAATTTCAGTTTGAATATTTCGAAAAAACATTTTACGAATGAGCTTATGATTATTTAAAAGTTAAATACTATTTATTTGATTGATTTAATTAAGTATGGCGACAAAATAATTTAAAAATAGAATGGTTTATTATAAATTGGATTTTCCAACTAAAATTTCAAAACATAACGTCATATTTTGACGGTATTAGGTTCTTATTTTGTAAAAACTAAAAACAAATACTATGAATAGAGCAGAACAAATTGAGCAAACGTTAAAAAGAATTAAAGAGTTAAAAGATACCAATGGATTTAAAGAGATAGAGGATTACTTATTAAGTAAAGAATCAGAAACATATTTTTTCA
>JANYGR010000476.1 GCA_025359355.1 Bacteroidota bacterium
TAAAAGCTCTTCCGTGTCGGTATAATTATTGAAAATCATGGGTGTAAAAGTAAGTTATTTTTTCGACAGATTGTATCTTATGTTTATTTTTAGGATGCTTGTTTTTGAACTCAATTTTTAGTTAATTTTGTTTAAAATCCACCCAAACTATGTCAATCAAATCAATTGTTGCTGTGTTCTTAATCACAGTATTATCCTTTGCTGGAATAGCGTATTATTCGTCATCATCTGCAAAAAACAACACGCAATATATAAATCCTGCTTACAAGGAATTTATTTCGGCTTATACTGCTGGCTTCGTATCGGTAGAAAGTAAAGTGTTAATTGTGTTGCAGGAAGAAACAACCGCTGATGTTGAGGTAGGAAAAGAAGTTGATAATAGTTTGTTTGAATTTTCGCCTAATATAGAAGGGAAGCTGACGTGGATAGATAAAAAAACAATTGAGTTTAAGCCAACTGTCAAATTAAATAGCAATGAAACCTATAAAGCAACGTTTCATTTAGGAAACGTGTTAGAAGTGAGCGCTGATTTAAAAGAGTTTGAATTTGAATTTTCTACGCTTAAGCAAGCAATGGAAATTACAGTGGACGAATATAAAGTTGGTGAAGGAAATACATTACAAATTGATGGAACTCTTACAACATCCGATTTTGCTGATAATGTACTTATTGAAAAAACAATACAGACTACACAAGGTGGTATATCGTTACCATTAAAATGGATACATGAAAATTCAACAACTCATCATTTCACCATTGTAAATATTCAAAAAGGAAAAGGTGTTGTTTCGCTTTCATACAGTGGCGAGGCTATTGGAGCTTCTGAAAAAGAGACGCGAGAAATTACTATTCCAAATGCAGATGAATTTATTGTTTTAAATACGATGGTAAATAATGAGCCGGATCAATATATTACGGTACAATTTTCTGATAAATTAGATCCTAATCAAAATTTGGAAGGTTTGATTTCTATTGCAAACCCTAATGGAACAGCGGTTGTGAATAATGAATATTCTGAATATAATACCGAGAAGCTTCCTAAAAAAGAATCAAAGCTAACTTTTTTAATAGAAAATAATTCCATTAAAATTTATACAGGTGAGCGATATGTTGATACGCATGAGTTACTTATTAGAAGTGAAATTAAAAATGCTAATGGAAAACATTTAAAAGAAAGTTTAACTCAAACGATTGTATTTGAAGATTTAAAGCCTAATGCACGATTAGTAGGAAAGGGCGTGATATTGCCTAATTCGAGTGGATTGATATTTCCGTTTGAAGCAGTAAACTTAAATGCGGTAGATGTAAAAATTACGCGCATCTATGAAAATAATATGTTGCAATTTTTGCAAGTAAATAATTTAGATGGCAGTAGTGATTTACGTCGTGTAGGAAAATTAATCATTAAGAAAAAAATTGTGTTACAGGCCAATGGAATTCCAACACGAAACAAATGGAATAAATATTCTATTGACCTATCTTCCTTAATTAAAGCGGAGCCAGGAGCATTGTATAACGTGCGCATTAGTTACAATCGTAATTATTCAACATATAATTGCCAAGGCGACACAAGTACAAATGCTGAAGATACATATGTGGATGAAGGTGCGAATGATGATGAAGAAAAAGATTGGGATTATTATAATTCGTATGATGATTATTATGACGATTATTATTACTACGACTATTCTGAAAGAAACAATCCATGTTCGCGCGCTTTTTATAACAACAAATCGATTAACCGAAATATACTCGCCACTAATATTGGTTTAATTGCAAAACGAGGCAATAATGGGCAAATTACGGTATTCACTTCTGATTTAGTGTCGACTAAACCTTTATCAAATGTAACAATTGAAGCGTATGATTATCAACAACAAAAATTAAAACAAGTTGTTACTAATGGTGATGGTATTGCGACTATTGACTGTAAACAAAAACCATTTGTCTTAATTGCTAAACGAGGTCAAGAGCGCACATATATTAAATTAGATGATGGTAGTTCTTTATCTTTAAGTTCATTTGAGGTAGAAGGTGATATCGTACAAAAAGGCATTAAAGGATTTATATATGGAGAACGCGGTGTTTGGCGCCCTGGAGATAGTTTATACTTGTCGTTTATTTTAGAAAATAAAGAAACGCAATTCCCTGAGAATTACCCTGCATCGTTAGAATTAACTAATCCACAAGGACAAATTGTTCAAAAAATAACTCGTACTAAACACATAGATGGTTTTTATAATTTCGCTACTAAGACTGAAAATGCTGCGCCAACAGGCATTTATATGGCTAAGGTAAAAGTAGGAGGCGTTGTATTTACAAAAAATATTCGCATTGAAACGATTATGCCAAATCGTTTGAAAATAAATTTGGTTCCGATAGCTATCGGAAATAAAAAAGATAAAATTTACAGTTCAGATTTATCGTTGAATAGTAATTTAAATATTATGTGGTTACATGGAGCGCCAGGTAAAAATTTAGAAACTAAAATTGATGTATCACTCTCTCAAATTACCACTGAATTTAAGGGTTATAAAGGGTTTACGTTTGACAATCCAGCACAAAATTTTTATTCGGAAACCCAAACTATTTTTACAGGAAAAACAGACGGCAACGGAAACGTAGCTGTTAATGCGCAACTAAGTGATACGAAAGATGCTCCGGGATTTTTACAAGCAAACTTTACCATTCGCGCATTTGAAGAAGGTGGTGGTTTTAGCACCGATCGTTTTACGATTCCTGTATCTCCTTTTACAAACTACGTGGGTTTAAAAGTGCCGAGTGCCAAAGAAAACGAACAATATTTAGAAACAGATATCGATCACAATGTTCAATTAGTAACCGTAGATGAATTTGGAAAGCCTACGAGTCGCTCTAACATAGAAGTAAAAGTATATAAGCTCGATTGGCGCTGGTGGTGGGATAATTACAACCAAGATTTATCATCTTACATCGGGAGTAATTATCACGAACCTATTTATACTGAAACAATTTCATCTTCGAATGGTAAAGCAAATTTTAAATTACGTGTTAATCGCCCGTCATGGGGACGTTATTTAGTGTATGTAAAAGATGTGGAAAGTGGACACGCTTGTGGTAAAGTAGTATTTGTAGATTGGCCTAGTTGGGCAGGGAAATCGCCTAAAGGAAATGAAGGAAGTAACGTGTTGACTATTAATGCTGATAAGGAAGCGTATAAAGTTGGAGATAAAGCAAAAGTAATTATTCCTACTGCTACTGGCGGACGCGTATTAGTTAATATAGAAAATGGAAGCAAGACAATATCTAGTAAATGGATTGAAGCAAAGCAAGGAACTACTGAGTATGAATTTACAGTTACTAAAGAAATGACGCCAAACATTTATGTGTTTGTACACTTGATACAGCCTCATGCGCAAAC
>JANYGR010000487.1 GCA_025359355.1 Bacteroidota bacterium
CACATTATATACTGGTCCTAAAAAGAATTACATAGATACCATCGATCGATGTTCGATTTTTTATAATTATAAAGTTCAAACATCCGATGCGCAAGGTTGCGTTTCTCAATCTAATATTAATGGAGGATTATATCACGATGGCCAAGCGCCTCTTTTACCCTTATTAGATTCCGTGTCGGTTAATTCTAGTGGAGCATCTACTTTAGGCTGGCAATCCGCAGCTAGTACAGGAGCTACAAGGTATGTCATTTATAAATTCACTAATGGATTATGGATTGCGTGTGATACAATTAATGGAGGAAATAATACTGCGTATACCTATACTAATGCCGCAACAGGTTCAGACACCTTTTGTATAGCCGCTTTAGATAGTTGTAAAAACATTACTATTCTTGGTCAAGGTCAAACATCAATGTTCTTGTCAACTTCATACGATTTATGTTCTCGTTCAGCTAATTTAACATGGACACCTTACGGCAATTTACCCCAAGGTGTTTTTGAGTATGAAGTATATTGTTCTATAAATGCTGGAACTTATAATAAGATTGGCACTTCAAATAGCACAACATATACTCATCCTAATTTAAATCCTGGGGATGCGTATTGTTATTTTATAAGAGTAAAAAACGGCAATCAAACCATAACGGCAAGTTCTAATCAAACATGTCTTTTAGCTAAAGCTCCTTCTGGTCCTGCTTATGTATATATTAATTCTGTGAGTGTAAATGCAAGTAACCAAGTAGAGGTAACTTATTCTATTGATAATACAAAGGTTTATAAAGGTGCCGTTATTTTTAAATCAGTTGATAATGGAGTAACCTACAAACAATTATCCTATCAAGCATATTCAGCCGCGCCCTCTATTACATTCATTGATAAAGATGTAAAACCAACAGAGAAAAATTATTATTATAAAATTCAATTGTCAGACAGTTGCGGTAATCCTGGAGTTTTCAGTGATTCGTCCAAAACAATCGTATTGCATGTGAGTAATGATAATGCAAATATTTTTTATAATACACTTACATGGGACGATTATGCACATTGGTCTGGCAACGTTTATTCTTACAACATTTATAGAGCTATTAATGGTGTTTTTGATCCTACGCCTATAACGAACGTGTTTTATGGCATTAGAACTTATGTGGATAATGTTGAGGGATATGTAAGCGATCAGGGTAAGTTTTCGTATTACGTGGAAGCAGTTGAAGGTGCTGGAAATATTTATGGGTTTAAAGATTCTGCTCGATCAAATATTGCTGATGCTTATGTTGAAGCTCACATCTTTGTTCCTAATGCCTTTGCTCCAAAAGGGATTAATAATATTTGGCTGCCAGTAGCGCAATACGTTGAAAAAACAGATTATAAAGTTAAAGTTTTTGATCGTTGGGGAACAACTGTTTTTGAAACCACCAGCGATACAGAAGGCTGGAATGGGGCAAATTCAACAGACGAAGTGTATGTATATTTAATAGAATATAAAAATGCTCGTGGCGAATATATTCAACTAAAGGGGCACTTAAATCTCGTAAGATAATTAATTATTAGCTTGCAATTCTTTAATTTGTTTTTTGAGTGTTTGAAATAATTCTGGAGTTTTCTGTGAGCCAATACGATAGGTAAAACCAGCGTTATCTTTTAATTCTATAAATTCATTTCCGCTCGTAAAAAATCTGATAATGCCTCTACTATGTAGATTGTAAACAGCTCTTCTAAAAATATTTTTTTTATACTTACTTTTTCTAATATGAGTAATTGTATCTAAATTAATTTTCACTCGACGAGCCGTCCAAAAACCATCAATTACTAAATAACTTGAAAAAACAGTAATACGTGTGTGTAATACATATACAAGTGCAGTCGAAAGAATTAACATAAACATTCCTAATAAAAAAAATATTTTACCTGAATTTGGAATGTCAATAGCAGGGTAATAGCCAATTCGGAACACAGCAACCTGAACAGGTTTTGGGTTTTCACTCCAATAATATCCCACAAAACAAAATACTGTAATAAGTGTACGCCAAATAATACTAAGACGATTATGCCCCATATATTGTTTTTCGTCAAATAATGGCTTTTCTAATTGCACAGTTTTTTTATTAAAGGTACAAAAAAATAATTTACGACTTATGGGGAGTTCGGGAATTATATGGATTGGATATAAAAAGCGAAAGTCTCGGCCACTACCCCGAGACTTTCTAACCAATTAATCTAGAACAAAACTATACTAAAACTTACTGCCAATTGTTATACCAATAGTCGTGCCAGAATTTTTTAAAGTCGATTTATCCACATAATTTGGATTATACATATAGTAATTTTCGCTACTTAAACTCTGGGTAAATGAAATGTCTACATAAAATTTATCTTTCCTAAATCCTATTCCCCCTGTATAAAATGTTTTAACAAAATCTCCATTAAATTTATCTCCAAACGGACTACCATACATCGCATATCCTAAGCGAATAAATAATGGCTTAATATTTAATTCGCCACCAACTCTTAAATTAGATGATTTACTGTATTTACTTTTGATAGTTGCATTAACTCCTGTAAAAGTTGCTTGTCCTGTTTGTAATGAATTAGAGGTAGCATCCTGCAAAGATGCACTACTATAGTTAATAAAATCATAATCTATATTAACAGCACCCATTTTTTTGTACAAAAAGGCAATACTACCTGTTAACTTTAAAGGAGTGTAAATTTTATAACTAAATTTTCCTCCAGGAGATGGGGGATATGTAGAGGTATATGACCCTGTATTATCAAATTCAGTTTTCATAGAATAAGAATATGTATCCGTTAAGTTATAAACAGTGGGTGTAACAAAACTTACACCTAAACGCATAAAATCTGTAGCTCTATAAATTGCTCCTAATTTTAAATTATAACCAGTCCCAGTTGTTTTATAAGTTTCTTGGTAACTTAAGTCTTTGAATCCGCCAAGCAAAACGCCTGTTTGTGTATCAGAATAAATATTAATAGGATAATTGTAGGTTGTACTATATGAAGCTCCATTTTTTTTAATTCGCATCGAATCGTTAACATCAGATTCGCTATATACAGAATTATAACTATATGAAACGGCTTCAATACCTATGGCTGCTCCTATATATAATTTATCTTTATATCCGTATGCATAATTGATGTTCCAATCATTTACTCGACCAGTAGTTTGTATACTTTTCGATTGTTTTAAATCATATTTTGTATTAACAAAACTATAATACTTGCCATTTAAGGTATCTAAGACATAAGTTTCATAACCTAAGCCTGCAAATCCTCCATCTAAATTAGATACGGATACATTTTTTGCAGTAGCTAGCATATCTTGCGTAATGCTTTTATGATTACTCATGCCTTCAATCAAAGTGCTATTATTAAAATTTACAACCTGATTACATCCTAAACCTAAGGCATGATGGTTATCTTTATTTGTTTTACTATCCCAAGCGCCAACTAGAGTTAACCCATTAAAATTGACATTTGCTTTTAAACTATTATTTACTTCTCCATTATGAGTAGCATCTACCGAATTGAAAAGTAAGCCTAACGATAAATTAATATCTCCTTTTTTGTATAAGCCTATACCTGCTGGATTAATCCCCATACAAGACCCATCGGCTCCTAACGCTCCAAAAGAACCAGCCATAGCCTTACTTCGAGCAGTTCCTCCAAAATAAGTTTGAGAATATCGCATGGCATCAATGTCATTTTGGGAAAAAAGTTGCGTTGATAACAACAAGCTAAATGTTGTAATGATATTTAAAATTTTCATAAATATGTTTTATAATTCAGTGAAGTAATCATTAGATTTCTATTTATTTTAGATACAATTCAAATAGAATTTCTGAAAATTTATCTTGGTCTACCGCCACCTCCGCCACCTCCGCCACTATTTCTAGGCGAACCACCACCACCACTATTGTTATAATTTGGAGTAGGTGTATTATTCTGATAATTATTATTTCTTATAGGTTCTTGATAAGTTGGTTTTATTTCTACAGGCTTATTTTCATACTGATTTCTTGTAGGTCTTGTATCAATATTATTATTGTTATTGATTGGTTGTTGTTCGTAGGTATTATTATTTTGTTGTTGGTAAGAATTATTATTTCTTACTCCATTATTACCATTAGTGTTTCCATTTGGATTAGAGTTAGTAGGTGTTGTATAAACATCAGCATTTGGCTCTGTTTTATGAATACCTTGATTTCCTCTTGTTGGGTTAGTATTTCCATTATTATCATAAATAACGGAAGGTTTAATGTTATTAGTGTTCTCCATCACATTACCTCTGCTATCTACTCTAATGGGGTTACTTTCATTCGTGATCTTAACTTGAGGTAAAAGCTCAAATTTAACTGCTTGATTTTGATGATCTTTAACAGAACTCACAAGCCTGTTGTAATAATTATTATCATTTGAGTTAGATGTCATTCCAGCACTAGACGTTCTGTGTCCATTACCTCCTCCATGAGATTCACGAGGGCCGTAAGTATATTGACTGTTATTGTCGTAACTGTTATAATAGCCCCAACCGCTGTTATAGCCATTGCCATAATTATTGCCGTAATAACCTCCATAAGGATTATACCCACCATATCCATAAGGATTGTAACCATAACTACCGTATCCATAAGAATTTCCATACCCGTATGGATAATTATTCCAGCCATTGTTATAGCCGTTATAATTCCCGTAACCATAGCCATTATAATTTCCATAACCGTAACCATAAGAATTATTATAACAATAAGGATTATAGCCATTATAGCCATAACTAGGGTAACTATTCCACCCATAACTATTATAAAAATTTGCTTGAGGATTGTAGCTGTAATTATTGTAACTATTACCCCACCAACTATAACCGTTGTATACACTTACGCCGTAGCTGTATGGATTTTGATTGTACCAGTAAGAATTTGTATAATAGTTATCGTAGTAACTTAATCCATTAATATTGTTATTAAAACGTTTAACACGAGTTGCATATTCGTAATCGTAATAATCGTCGTATTTAAATTCCCTGTCTTTGTATGCTGGATTAGCATCATCTTTTGCTTTTTGCGCCAGACGAACATTTGCTAAAGAATCTGAATAACGCTTATCAGCAGCGTCTTGTTGTTTCTTGCGGATAGCGGCAATACGCGCGGCTTCTTTTTTATCTTCAGTAGGATTTGCATACATATCATCATTGTACGAAACCGTTTTTTGAGTCGCACAAGACGACATTAGCAAAATGGCTAAGCCTGAAATTATAACAAACTTGTTCATGTTATTAGTTTTTAAATTATGAGATGATTGATACATCTAATAAAAGTTTAAATTTGCACGGGAATGCACTGGTAAATTTACAAAATAAGTGCCAGCAATTTTATAATAATTTTATTTTAACATTTGTTAATAAATATGAGTAAAGAACTTACAACACGCGCTGAAGATTATAGTAAGTGGTACAATGATTTAGTAGTAAAAGCAGATTTAGCTGATCATTCAGCTGTAAGAGGTTGCATGGTTATAAAACCTCACGGTTATGCTATTTGGGAAAACATACAACAAACATTAGATAAAATGTTTAAGGACACGGGACATGTAAATGCCTATTTTCCTTTGTTTATTCCTAAAAGTTTATTTGAAGCAGAGGAAAAAAATGCAGAAGGTTTCGCCAAGGAATGTGCTGTTGTAACTCACTATCGTTTAAAAACAAATCCTAACGACAAAACTAAGTTAATTGTAGATCCAGACGCTAAACTTGAAGAAGAGCTCATCGTAAGACCTACAAGCGAAGCTATTATTTGGAACACATACAAAGGTTGGATACAATCTTACCGAGATTTGCCTTTACTAATTAATCAATGGGCTAATGTTGTTCGTTGGGAAATGCGTACGCGATTATTTTTACGCACAGCCGAATTTCTTTGGCAGGAAGGGCATACAGCTCATGCTACTAAAGAAGAAGCGATCACAGAAACTAAACAAATGTTAGATGTATATGCTGATTTTGTTGAGAATTGGATGGCGGTGCCAGTTGTAAAAGGAGTTAAAACAGCTAATGAGCGTTTTGCTGGCGCAGATGATACTTACTGTATCGAAGCTTTGATGCAAGACGGAAAAGCTTTACAGGCGGGCACATCACACTTTTTAGGACAAAATTTCGCAAAAGCTTTTGATGTTAAATTTGTAACTAAAGAAAATAAACAAGAATATGTTTGGGCTACTTCTTGGGGCGTATCTACCCGTTTAATGGGAGCATTAATTATGAGTCATAGTGATGATAATGGATTAGTAATTCCTCCAAAATTAGCGCCTAATCAGGTGGTTATTGTTCCAATTTATAAGGGAGACGAAGGTTTAGCTAAAGTGAGTGAAGTTGCTTTGCAGATAAAAGCAAAATTAAATGCTAAAGGAATTAGTGTAAAATACGATAATAGAGATACCCAACGTCCAGGTTGGAAATTTGCAGAGTATGAATTAAAAGGCGTACCTGTTCGTATTGCTATCGGTGAGCGTGATTTGGCTAATGGAACAGTTGAAGTTGCACGAAGAGATACTTTAACTAAGGAAACAGTTAGTATTGAAGGCATAGATGTATTAATTGAAAAATTATTAGTTGATATACAATCAAATTTATTTGAACGTGCTAAGCAACGTACTCAAGATTTAACGACCAAAGTAAATTCTTATGAAGAGTTTAAAAAAGTCTTAGATGAAAAAACAGGCTTTGTATTAGCTCATTGGGATGGGACTCCTGAAACAGAAGAAAAAATAAAAGAAGAAACCAAGGCAACTATTCGTTGCATCCCGTTGAATAATGAACAGGAAGCCGGTACTTGTATTTACAGTGGGAAACCAAGTACACAAAGAGTTTTGTTTGCAAGAGCATATTAATCTATCTATACTTTGCACTTTTATTAGTTCCCTAATTCAAATAACGACTTAACTAACTTAGGTCGTTATTTGTTTGTATTTAGACGAACATTTTCATACATTTAACCTCACTTATCAAGTATATTTTTATATTTTAATGAAAAAAACAGGACTCTTTATTAGTTTATTATTTATGACCCAATTTACTTTTTCTCAAGTATTTTGGACAGAAACTTTTGGTACAGGATGTAATCAAAATCAGTTAGCAAATGGATTTAATTCGGGGAATGGTATATGGACTATTGCCTCTACGGGATTAAATCAATCTTTTTCTAATTTTTGGTATGTGAGTGCCACCGAGTCTGGTATGGGAATAGGTAATTGTGGGGATGGTTGTTTAGGTACAGGAACTACTAATCGAACATTACACATTGGTAATGTTACAGGTTCTCCTTCAGCTATTTTTTGCCCTACGGGTGATTGTGGCGCATCTTATGATGCAGGTTTTGGAACAAATTCAGTTACAACCAATAAAAGAGCGCAAAGTCCTACGATTAATTGCGCAGGAAAATCGAATATTACACTAAATTTCAGTTACATTATGGGAGCTAATCCACCTACGGATGCTGCAACTGTGATGTATTTTGATGGAGTTACTTGGACGCAGGTTTCAGCACCTCCATCGACTAATAATGCAAGTTGTGGAGGTCAGGGATTGTGGACAGCATATTCTGTTGCCCTCCCTGCATCAGCTAATAATAATCCAAGTGTGAAAGTGGGATTTAATTGGGTAAACATTGATGGTAATGTGGCAGCTACTGATCCTTCATTTGCAGTAGATGATATAACACTGTCCGTCGCATCAGTTACTCCGACTCTCACACTTCCATCTCCTGTGTGTGAAGCCAATGTTATTAATACTTCGTTTTCTTCTACGTTAGCACTTACATATTCGTGGTCAGCTACATCTGCAAATGTTGTATTTTCTCCCGCTAATAGTGGGACTACAGCTATTTCATTTACAGCTCCAGGAACGTATACTGTTTCTTTAACTGTTTGTTCTGGAACAACTTGCTCAACAGCCTCTTCTTCCATTCAAGTTATTGCAACTCCAACTATTAATGTTACAGCATCTCCAACGGTTGTTTGTTCCCCAGGTTCTTCAACTTTAACGGCATCAGGAGGGCCGAGCGCAGCTTCATATTCATGGACAGCTTCTTCAGGACCAGCAATTACAAATACAAATATTGCTGTGGTTTCACCAACAGCAACAACTAATTATACAGTTTTAACAAGTGTTCCGGGATGCACAACAGGTGTAACATTTAATGTACCTGTATCTCCCTCACCTACAATTACCGTGACACCAAATTCAGGTATTTGTACTGGGCAAACTATTAATTTAACTTCAGGCGGAGGCGCCACTTATACATGGTCACCAGCTTCATCTCTTAATACCTCTAATGGTTCTGCAGTTATAGCATCTCCTACGGTAACAACAACTTATACAGTAACAGGGTTTAATGGAGTTTGTACGAATACAGTGGCGGTTACAGTTACTGTTAATGCGTCTGCTTCGGTAACAGTGACTCCAACTAACACAACTATTTGTGCAGGCCAATCAGCTAATTTAACAGCATCGGGAGGAAGTGGTTATACATGGACAGCTTCTTCGGGAGCTAATCCAGCTAATTTGGCAAACGTAACCGTTTCTCCTACAACGACAACGACTTATACTGTTTTAACAGGAGCTGGCACATGTACGGCAACGGCAGTGACGAGTGTGAGTGTTGCCCCTATATTTACGTTAACAGCAACTCCAAGTAATACAACTATTTGCAATGGTGGTGCGGGTACAGGTCTAATGGGAGCTGGGGGAGTTTCATATACTTGGTCTCCCGCCACAGGTTTAAGTTCAACAACAGGAGCTAATGTCACTGCAAATCCTACGGTTAGTACAACTTATACATTATTGGGTTCTAATAGCGTCTGTACAAATTCAGTCACAGCAACAGTTAGTGTAACCATTATTAATGCTACGATAACTGCTAGTTCAATTAATTATTGTACAGGGGCTGCTCCAGTTTCTTTAACTGGAAGTGGGGGAACGACTTATTCGTGGTCGCCTTCAGCAGGACTTAGTACTACATCGGGACCCGTTGTTTCGGCTACACCTTCTGTAACAACAGTATATAGTTTAACAGCAACAACTGGAGCTTGTTCGTCGGTAAAAACAATTACCATAACTGTTCCGGCAACTAGTTCTATCAGTGTTGTTTCTACAGGAACTTTAATATGTTCAGGAAGTACCGGTACAACTTTAACTGCGAGTGGAGCTTCTACCTATACTTGGATGCCTGGATCAGTTACTACAGCTAGTAATGCAGTTAATCCGCCTTCTTCAACTACTTATACAGTTGGAGGTCAAACGGCGGCAGGTTGTATTGCTTTTCCTGCTGTAATAACCGTGAGTGTTGCTCCATCAATTACACCAACATTAACAGCAAGCAGTACTTCAGTTTGCTTAACTAAAACTATTTCTATTATCGCCGCTCCAACTGGCGCTGGAATAACTTATACTTGGTCGCCAAGTTCTGCTATACAAGGATCAATAAATACATCTAGCATTGTTGCAAAGCCTACAACAACGGCTACAATTATTTACACACTAACATTATCTAATGGTTCATGTGCAAGTACTAAAACAATTAGTATTCAGGTATTTAATTGTGATCCTCCAATCGTTAGTTTTACAACATTAACGAATGATAGTATTTGCACTGGAGGCTGTGTAACCTTTACTTCAACTACATCAGGAAGTGCTCCTATCACTTATCAGTGGGTAATACCAGGTGGAACCCCTCCAACGTCTACACTAGTTAATCCACAAATATGCTTTAATACATCAGGAAATTATACGGTTGGATTAATAGCTACGAATCTATACGGAACAGATACCTTAATTATCTCAAATTTCATTAATGTAGCTGATACACCAAGTGTTGTTAAAGCTTTTGGAGATACCCTAATAAAAATTGGGCATACAACACCTATAAGTGCGATTGGAGCCACTACTTATTATTGGACACCTGACAATGGTTCTTTAGCTTGTTCAACATGTTCTAATACGATTGCGCAACCGACAGTAACAACCCAATATATTGTAATAGGCTATAACTCTCCATACTGTTACCGTCAAGATACTATAACAATTAAGGTCGATAATGTATGTGATGATTTTTTTGTACCTAATGTGTTTTCTCCAAATGGAGATGGACTTAATGAAACGATCAACGTTCATGGTTTATGTATAGCTACTTTTAATTTACAAATGTATAACCGCTGGGGGGAAAAAGTTTTTGAAACATCGGATAAAACCATAGGATGGGATGGTACTTATAAAGGAAAGACAATGGATACAGGCGTATTTATGTATAAAGTTGAGGGAATAACCATTCAAGGAAAATCCTTTAGTGTAAAAGGAAATGTCACTTTATTAAGGTAGTAAAAAGCATTTTTAATAATTTAAAATTATAGAACTATGATTAAAAAATCTACGATTATTGTATTATTATTTATTATTTTAGGTTTTGAGCAAGCTTTTGCACAGGTATTTCCTAATCCTATTAGTTTATCTACAGGGCAGGGTAGTCCTGGTGCTTTAGATGCAATTTGGCAGGTATCTCAACAGTGTTTTTCATCAGCCCCGCCAAATCCAACATCTGCTGCAGTTACATTTTCTCCTGCTGTTATTCAGAATCCTTATAATGCCGCATGGATAGATCCAGCTACTCTTCCTGCACCTGTCAATAATGGTGATTGGATTGGATTTTCTGCAACGGCAGGATCGGGTGATAATAGTGGATGTTACCGATATTATAGGTTACCAATTATTTTACCTGCAGATTGTGGTGGACAAAGTGTTACTGTGGCTGGAAGTTATGTTTTAACATTTGATGGGTATGTAGATAATACTATAACAGCTGTTTTTGTAAATGGTGTTAATATGGGAATTGCAGCAGGCGGAGGTTTTTCTGCGGGAACTCAATTAACTTTTTCATTACCTGGACCTTGGTTAGTAGGAAATAATTTTATTGATATACAAGTGTTTAACGGTCCGTTAACTTCACCCGATCCGAGCGGGTTGTTACTAGTAGCAAGCCCTGGTGCTGGCAGTGCTGACAGCGATGGAGATGGTGTAACAAATATAAATGATGCTTGCCCATGTACAGCAGGAACTACTAATAACGGCTGTCCTGCGCCAAATAATTGTAATTTAACTGCTATTCGTTCTGCCTACACATCAGCTGGTTGTACAGAATTAATTTCGTGCTACGATGGTTGTAGTTTGTATTTTTATTATCCTGTAGCGGGTAGTTCAACTGCAGCGCAAACTTTTGCGCAAACTTTAGGTGGAAATGTGGTATCTATCCAATCAGCTTCCGAAAACAGCTGCTTACAAAATGAGTTATCAAGCCATGGATATAGTGGTGTTATTTGGATTGGATATACTGATGTTATAACAGAAGGTACGTTTCTTTGGTTAGATGGCAGCCCATTAGGATACACAAACTGGTCGCCAAGTGAACCCAATAATGCTGGTGGTAATGAAAATTGTACTCAAATGTATCCGAATGGATCTTGGAATGATTTAAATTGCGCTAATGGAGCTGCTTCTATTTTAGAAGTAGGTTTGTGTCCACAAGCTACCATTACAACTCCCACAACTCAAATTTGTATTGGAGCAAGTACGACTTTATCTGTTAGTACTGTTTTGGGCTCAGCCCCTTATTCATATACTTGGTCGCCAGTGACAGGATTATCTGCAACTAACGTTGCTAATCCAATTGCATCCCCATCTGTAACTACAACCTATACAGCTATGTCGGTTGATAGATATGGTTGTACTGCTTATGCATATACAACAATTACTGTTAATCCTTTACCTATAATTACTGTAAATTCTTCAACGATTTGTTTAGGACAACAAACAGCTACATTAATAGCTAATGGCGCAACTTCATATACATGGTCGGCAGGATTAAGTTCTACAACTGGTGCTTCCGTTAATGGAAGTCCGCTGACTACAACTAGCTATACCGTTAGTGGTTCAGATGTAAATGGTTGTGTAGGAAAAGCAACATCAACAATCACTGTGAATTCTTTACCGATAATAACCGCTACAAGTGGGACAATTTGTTTGGGTCAACAATCAACAACCTTAACAGCCAGTAGCGCCGTTGTTTATAGTTGGACTCCATCATCTGGATTAAACACGACTACTGGAGCTGTAGTGGTAGCAAATCCATCTGTTACAACAACTTATTCTGTTGGTGGTTTAGATGCCAACGGTTGTGCTAATTTTACAACGACAACTGTTACCGTTAGACCTTTGCCAATACTATCAGCAACAAGCGGTACTATTTGTTTAGGACAACAAACAGCCACTTTAACAGTAAATGGAGGCGTTACCTATAGTTGGACTCCTTCATCGGGACTTGGTTCAACGACTGGTTCAGTTGTGACTGCCAGTCCATCTGTTACTACAACTTATTCGGTTGGTGGTATTGACATCAATGGTTGTGCTAATTTTACGACAACAGTTGTTACAGTAAGAGCACTTCCGACTATTTCTGCTAATAATGCAACGATATGTGTAGGGCAACAAACAGGTACTTTAACGGCTAACGGAGGGATAACTTATAGTTGGACGCCTGCAAGTGGACTTAGTGCAACGACTGGTTCGGTTGTAACCGCTAATCCATTAAGCACGTCAACCTATTCGGTAGGAGGCATAGATGTAAATGGTTGTGCTAATTTTACAACAGCTATTGTAACTGTAAATCCTTTACCGACGATAAGTGTTAATAATGGTACTGTTTGTTTAGGACAACAATCAGCAACATTAACTGCTACAGGAGCATCAACTTATAGTTGGACACCCGCAACAGGTTTAAGTTCTACGACTGGTGCAGTTGTGGTAGCAAATCCATCTGTAAATACAACTTATACGATTACTGGAACTAATACTAATGGTTGTACAAATACAGTTACAGCTCAAGTAACGATAAATGCTTTACCTGTTATTACTGCAACTAGTGGAACTATTTGTATTGGTCAACAAACGGTTGCGTTAACAGCTAGTGGCGGAATAACATATAGTTGGACGCCTGCAACAGGATTAAGTGCAACAACGGGCGCAACAGTAAATGCTAGTCCGTTAGTTACTACTACATATTCTGTAGGAGGCATTAATGCGAATGGTTGTGCTAATTACACAACAACGACGGTTACTGTTAAACCTTTACCTGTGTTATCTGCTAATAATGCTACCATTTGTATTGGTCAGCAAACAGCCACTATTACAGCTAACGGTGGCGTAACCTATAGTTGGACTCCGGCCACAGGCTTGAGTGCTACAACGGGCTCAGTAGTTAATGCAAATCCAACAACAAGTACCACTTATTCGATAGGAGGAATTGGGGCAAATGGTTGTTTGAATTATACGACTTCTATTGTAACTGTAAAACCATTACCTCTAATTTCGGTAAATAGTAGTTCTATTTGTTTGGGACAACAAACAGCAACATTAACGGCAAGTGGCGCAGCTACTTATAGTTGGACTCCTGCAGTTACTTTATCATCATCTGTAGGGACAACTGTAAATGGAACTCCAACCGTTAATACAACATACACTATTGTAGGAACTGATGTAAATGGTTGTGTTAATGGTACAACGGCATCTATTCATATATATCCTTTACCAACCGCTTCCTTGAGTATAAATACAAATACGATTTGTATAGGTAGTACTGTTACCATTACTCCTTCAGGAGCTAATAGTTATGTATTAACGCCTGGAAATTTATTTAGCACATCAAATTACGTTTTAACGCCAACTGTTAATACAGTATATTCAGTTGTAGGAACAAACACGAATAATTGCTTCTCAACCAATAATCCTACAGTTGCAGTAACCGTTTATCCTTTACCGATTATATCAGCACAATCGGATGCGACTATTAATATTGGTCAAACGGCTACTGTTACCGCTAATGGTGGTTTAACTTATTTGTGGAGCCCTGTAGATGGGTTAGCTTGCGCATCGTGTGCTACAACAGCCGCATCACCTTATGTTACAACAATTTATATTGTTTCGGGATTTGATATGTATGGTTGTAAAAATGTGGATACGGTGGTTGTAACGGTTGATTATATCTGTGCAGATTTCTTTGTGCCAAATGTGTTTTCACCAAATGGCGATGGCTTGAATGATGTGGTGAATATACATGGTGCTTGTATTGCTACTTATAACTTTCAAATATTTAATCGCTGGGGTGAACTAGTTTTTGAAACGAAAGATCCAGCGGTTAGTTGGGACGGAACATTTAGAGGAAAACCAATGGATACGGGTGTATTTATGTATAGTGCTGATGGTATTACCAGAGATGGATCGCCATTTAGTGCTAAGGGAAATATTAC
>JANYGR010000492.1 GCA_025359355.1 Bacteroidota bacterium
CTAATAATAAACATAAGGTAATTTGATGTAAATGATGAGAGCTTTTAAAAAATAAGCGCGACGCAATTGGAACGGAAATTCCCACAAAAGCGATAGGCCCACAAAATGCAGTAACAACGCCAACTAAAACAGCAGTAATAATAATCACTTGAAGACGTAAAGCGTTTGTATTGACGCCTAAATTTTGAGCATATTGTTCGTTTAATAAAATAGTATTTAAGGGCTTTATTAAATAAAACGCACAACAAACCATCGCGAAAAAAATTGGAAAAATAAATAATAGGTCGGAAAGCGTAGTACTACCAACACTTCCCATGCCCCATATAATAAATGTTTTTAAACCATCGGCCGAACTTAAAAATTCTATCAAGCCTTGTAAAGCACCTAGTATTTGTGCCAACATTAATCCAACTAATAAAATAGTGACATTGCTTCTGCTTTTTTTAGATACTAATAAGATGATAAAGGTAACAGCGAAGGCTCCCATAATAGAGAACAGAGTAATGACTGATTTTCCAAATAGAAAAAACCCAGAAATATGAATGGAGGTCAGAAGCATGGTTGCGATAGCAACAAATAAACTGGCGCCACTGCTTACGCCTAACACATAAGGCCCAGCTAATGGGTTTCTAAATAGGCTTTGCATCAACAGTCCGCATAAAGCTAATCCTGAACCAGCAATAAGGCAGGTTAGGGTTTTAGGCAGACGTATATCAAATAAAATAGTTGAAAATAAAGGATTTGAAGAGTCTATTGAAAATAGATTGACGCTACCGAAACAAATATCACCTATAAATAAGCCAACTAATATCAGCGTTAAATACAGAGTGGTGAGTATAAATTTAGATGTTGTCAAGTTCTAAAATTACTCAATTTGTTTGTAATATATTAATGTATGATTCGGAAGTAGGGTAGGAGAAACAATAGAGATTAGGTCTGCTAAAACCTCATCTGGATTGGTTATTCCGCCTTCCCAGTAATTACTATACCCCTTACTGTTTTGCGTTTTATTATTATTATATAATTTATTTTTTTTGAAAGCATTAAATAAACCATAACGCTCATCGTAACTTAATAATTCTTTTTTAGTATTTACCTGGTATAAATTAATCCAGAAATCGCAGTCTTTTGCTTTTGTGTAAACGGTTTCAAAAGGCAAAGGAATACTGCCAGTTTGTTGTTCATTACTCCAAAAATAGGAAGCGCCTGCATCAGCTAAGAGATTAGCGATGTAGCTCTTTCCAGCGGGAACATACCACGTATCTCCATATTTTATTTCGGTTAATACGGTTGGTCTAACGGTTTGATGCTCGGTTAGTTTTTTTAAGTCTAAATATTTTTTTTCAGTGATTTCAAATAGCGAATCTGCAAGTTGTTCTTTATCAAAAAAACAGGCAAAAAACTTAATCCATTCGGCACGAGCTAAAGGCGTTTCCTCCAAATGATCGAGGCTAATAGCAATGGGGATATTGGCTTGCAGTAATTTTTTATCAACGTCTATCGAAGGGTTTCCCATGCCGTAGGTTAAAATCAAATCGGGATTAAGAGCCATTGTTTGTTCAATATTTATCTTGGGGCCTTTCGATAGTTCTATGATTTTGTGTTCAGCAACCGCTTGTTGTATGAATGCGTTGTTGTAATAGTCAACGTTGTCAATAGCAATAATTGAATTTTCTTCACCTAATTTGGCTAGCATCGTTGTGTATATCGAACTCATACAAGCCACCTTACTTACAGGTGTTTTAATAAAGTAAGCATCTTGGTGATTAGTTGGCTTGTTTTTTGAGTATAAAACAAAGGTAGCTGTTACTGCCGAATCTCCTTTATTACCAAGTAATTCCAACACTGTAGCATTTTCTTCTTTGGTAATTGTAAATCGTTTGGCATACGATAAGGCTGAGGTATTCTTTTTTAATTCTTTATTTTTAGTTTCAGTGCCACACGAAGCTAATATACTAATCACATAAAATGCACCTATTGTTTTTGTAATTAATTTTTTTGAAAACAACATAAATTAACTTGATGATTTATTAACTGAAATTTGGAAGACACTTCCAGAAGGCTTATTATCAGTAACGTTTATGGTTGCATGGTGCGCATTACAAATTTGTTTAACGATAAACAAACCAATACCAGTCCCCTTTGTTTTTCGGGTTTCTTCGTTGCCACTTCTATAAAATTTTTCAAATATTTTTTGTTTTTCTGAATCAGGAATACCACAGCCATTATCGGCAACTTCAAATAATACGTTATCGTTGGTTGTTGAGCCTGTCGAAATATCTGTTTTTAAAGTAAGATTTACTTGTAATGTTTCGTATGAATATTTAATAGCATTTTCCACCAGATTAATAATGAGCGAAGGCAACAAATCCTTATCTCCTTTTATGAAAATGTTTGGTTCTATCGTTAGCTTAATCCATTTGTTTTCGAGATACATCTCAAAATACCTTTCAACAGTGTGTTCTATGAGTTCACTTAAATTAACAGAGGTTAAATGAGAGGAGTTGTTTTTGTTTTCAACCTGTGTAACGAGCAACACATTATCAACCAATTTATGTAAACGATCTGTTTCTTTCAGGGCATTATTAAGCAATTGAATTTGTTTTTCTCGATTTAGTTCGTGTTTTAATAAGGTTTGTAATTGCAACTTAGAGGAAGCGATGGGTGTTTTTAATTCGTGCGATACGCTCAGTATAAAATTATTTTGTTGTGTGGCCAATTCATTTTCTTTACGAATGGATTTGCGGACTTGATTAATTCCAAATAATAAGATCAATAAAAACACGGTGCCTTCGCCTACAGTCATGTATAAACGCAATGTTTTTTTGTTCTCTAAAGCCTCAATATCACGCATGATTAAGGCGTCGTCTGAGGAAGATAATGCAGCTAAGTGTTGTTTTCCTGCAATAATTTCGTTGGATTGCCTTACTAATAAAACCTCCCACCATAAAAATTGCAATACGATATAACTAACAAGAACTGAAAATATAATGGTGGTTCTTTTTGACATACTTATTTATGGAAAATCTGTAAAAAGCCTTTTATTCCCCTGGTTATAATACCCGCCACTCTTATTTCATGCACATCACATACATAAAAATACGTGCCCTCGGTTGCTAATAATTTACTTTGTATTACTTTACCGTCCCAATTAAAAGCTGGATCTGTTGTTTCATACACTAATGTTCCCCATCGGTTGTATACTTTTAAATCAATGTCTTTCACAAATTTATTTTTGATGGCTTTAAAGAAATCATTGATGCCATCTCCATTTGTTGTAATGACATTAGGAAGTTCATATTCAGGGCAATTATCTACACACATTTTTGCACTTTGTAAACTTTCATTATTGAAAGAATCTATAGCGGTAATGGCATAACAGCCTGCAATAGATGTTAAATTATCGAAAGCTAAAATAGTATCTGTAATAACTTTAATAGAATCAACAAATATGAGAGGATCATTTTCTGTAGGCGCAGAATATAAATAATATTTAACAGCATCATTACAGCAGGAGTGATTTGGGTTATTCCATTTCAACATCAATGTTGGAATTAAGCAATCTGAAATAATTTCTAGTTTAGGCGCGCAAGGAGGCGTTGTATCTACTGGTTTAGCACATACTTCTTGCGAAAAATTAATGAGCGGCCTAATGATTGCGGGATCTGAATATTGCCCAATAGCTTCTATTTTATAGCAATACAAAGCGCCGTTTACTAAACCTGTATCCGTATAATTAGTTGTAGTAGTACTATCTCTTAATAAAAAAACAGAAGACGATGGAAGTTTTCTCCATATCCTGAATTTATAATTAGTCCAAGGTACTTGTTGTTGCCACGATAATCCCATTTGATTTCCGCCAGGAGTAAGGCTTAAAAAGACAGATGAAGCTCGTTGTCCATTCCCTACAAATTGTCCATTAGCATAAAACTCAATTTTATAAGTGTGAGCATTTGCAGTTGTATTCGTATTAAGATGTGTAAAGCTTGTATCCGTTAGTTGGTTTAGGGCTGCAAAATATGGTTTAGTAACTGAATACACAGACGTGTAAGTTGCTGTAGGATATCCATCGTAGTGCATTAATCTAAATTCGTAAGGGCCAGTAACAGTAAGGGTATCTAAGGCATTGTTGCCTAACAGCGGTTTTATCCACCTCACAAAAACACTTCCTGTTGATGTACTTGTTGCGCGAACATCTACATTTACTAAAATTGGAACATCACGCTTTAGTTGAACACATACTTGATTAGAAGCATAACTTTCAGAACCATCAGTATATAAGGCATAAACAACGTAACTGTAATTAGTTCCTTGAGAGAGGCCTACGCCATTATTGTTATCGATATATTGAATATCATTAATATCAATGGTATGACCAATATACGTAAAGCCTGTATAAGCAGGAACGCCTAGCTCACAATAGCCATGAACCCAAGGCACACAGTTTTCTTTACGGTACACTTTATAATATAAAATATGGTTGCCTGTAGTAAGTTGACATACAGGTTTTTGCCAATTCAATTTCACACTCGTTCCTAATGGCACGGCCGTAAGGTTTAATGGTGGCGGCGCAACAACGGTAATGTTAAAGGTTTTAAAATCAACTAAAGGAACGCTAGGGTCGTTATCTAATACTTTAACCGTCACTTGATACGGTGTTTTGCGGATGTGAGCGCATGAGGTTTGCCAATGAAAAGATCCTGTTACAGGAGTTAGGCCAGGAGAAGATGCGAATGTGGCAATTGGCGCTACAACCCCAAAAGGTGCGCCGTTAGCACTAAGTGTAAGTATGTCATTATCTGGATCGGTGGCTTTAATGGTTTTGATTAACAAAGAACCTGCCAACACACAGGTATCGGTAAGTACTTGTATACTTGGCGAATTATTATTACAAGCCCCTACATCTACCTGTAAATCACGTAACACATAACCAACCATTACCCAATCGCCATCAAATGTTTTTCGCCATTCTTTAATAATCATGGCTAAATTATATTCCCCTTGCATTTGTGGCGTACACCAAGTAAGTGTTCCAGTAAGTGCATTAACGTTATACGTTCCACCACCGGTTGCGGGATATGCATAACCAGCACACACAAATCCTTGGTCGCCAAGGCAATCAGTCAATTCATAAGATAAACTATCCCCATCTATATCATAAGCACCGGGATTATGTAAAAAGCATTTACCCACACAGCCTTTATCAATAGGCGGAAAGGTTAGTACAGGCGAACTATTGCTGCCTAAAAAACTAGAAATAATTAAGAGGGAATGGATATAAAAAACTTGATTAGAAGAGTTGGACATATTAAGAACGCCTGCATTTCTGTTAGGGTCTTGCATACTAATTAAATAACTTCCCGGTCCTGGATAGGTATGTGTGGTTACATATTCATTAACTCTCGTAGTTGGAGGAGTTCCTGGTAACGTAACTCCATCTTTTGCTGTTCCTGAACAAGCAGCACTTGTTGTTCCATTTGATCTACTAACAGCCACACGAGGAGTACCATCTCCAAAATCAACGGTATCCTGACATCTATCAGGCGGAATTAATCCACCAATAACAGTTAAGTTGGTATAGGTGGTTATTTTAATTTGATAGGTTGTGCCATACAGCCATTTGTAAGTAATTTCTCCTGCACGGTTGTGTGATGCTTTGGATATAAGAAACATTCCCATAAAGCATAAGATGAATATATAATAATGCGGTTTAAGCATAGAACTGTAGTTTAATTTTTAATAATTTTTTTAATAATGTTAGTGCCTTTGTTGCCCGTAATTTTTATAAAATACATTCCCGCATCTACATTTTCTAAATGTAACGTAAATGCATTAAGTTGAGTTGTATTTTCTGTTGAAACAATGCAGTCCGTTTTTTTGCCTGTAATATCAAGTATTTCAAAGGAGTAGTGTTCGTCTGTGTTATTTTTTATGAATAGCTGGGCGGATGATGTTGTAGGGGTTGGATTAATTGAAATATCAGAATTAATGCTATTAAGTTCATCAATTCCGACGCAGGAAGATACTTGAAATTGAATATCTCTTAAAGTATAAGATAATAAAATATAATTACCACTAACGTTTCGCCACTCTTCAATTTTTAATAAAACACTAAAATAACCATCTGATTGAGGCGTACACCATGTTATTATGCCTGTTGAACTATTGACACTAAATGTTCCTACTGGGAAACTATACCCAACACTTGTAATTCCACTATTGTTTTCGCAAGGCAAAATACTGAAAGCAAGACTATCTCCGTCTGCATCAAAAGCACTAGGATTGTAATATAAGCAACCATTATTTAGGCAGCTAAAATCCATAAGAAGTAAAGAACAAGTTGGTTGAGAGTTTAATCCAAAAAAAGAAGAAATAGTAAGAGGAATTCGCAAATAGATATCTTGATTAGATGAGTTAGACATATTAACTATGCCTGAATTTCTGTTCACGCCATCAAACTCTAAGTAGTAACTACCTGTTCCTGGAAAAGTGTATGTGAAATAGTACTCATTATAGGAAATATTAGCTCCAATAATAACACCATCATGCGCTGGGGAACATAATGAGATAGTTCCATTAACTCTATCAGAGATTAATGACGCTCCATTAATAGTTATAGTTTCTTGACAGTGACTTCCTAGAGAAGCATCTGTGCATGTAGTTAATTTAATCTTATATGTATATCCAGAAAGATGACTATAAGTCATTTCAGCAGCATGATAACCAGCCTTTGCCTGAGTTATAAATGCTGATATAAGGATAAATATAAGCTTAAAGATTTTCAACTTAATTTTTAATAATTTTTTTAGTAATGTTAGTGCCTTTGTTGCCTGTAATTTTTACATAATAAACTCCTGCCGATACGTCGCGTAAGCTGAATTGAAAGGTGTTTTGAAGTACTTTAATCCAATCACGTAATAAGACAGTTACTAGTTTTCCCTGCGCATCATATAATTCAAAAGTTATATATTCTATTTGCGATAAACTTAATTCTATATTAAATATATCTTGAGCAGGATTAGGAAATAGTAACGTTGGTGTGTTGTTTGGAGCTTCGATGTTTTTTATTCCTACAATTGTTGTAGCGTCTATTCCAATTTGTGCTAACCAAGCTCCATGGGCATTAGGATACAACGAGCTATATTGATAGCCATAATAACCGCTCATCCAAACTTCGCCCGGGTTATTATATTTGCGCTGAGAGCCTGAATAATCGCCCCAACGCTCTAAATTTCCTGATAATAGATTGATAGGTTTAGCACCATTTTTAATTCGCAATACATTCGAAAAGTTTCCTAAAGCATCCGCTTTAATAGCGGAACAGCCTGCATTTAATTTATTAGACGTATGGTTAAAGGTAATGATGGCTGTGTTATCTGTAGCGTTTAAGCCTGCATACGAAATATTTGGATAACCAAAATCGACCGTGTCATTAGCAATGATATACCCGGAAGCAGTTGCAGCAGCACTCTGCGGACTATCAATTACGCCATAATACACAGTTACATGATTGTTTATAGGGTTATTGGTATTGTGCACATACTGTATTTTATTGTTTTCAAAAAAAGCACCCATGATGCGCGAATCATTAGTAGCAAGGGTTTGCGAGGCAATACTTTGTCGGCCACCAGGTGGAAAATAATACGATTGATTTGATTTTAAAACCTTAACTGTAACGGTGTTGGTTGGAGAGCCAATGGTATCAGTTACTTCGGCAACAAAGACCGAATCATTTTGTGAAGCGAAATTTCGGCTAGATACAAAAAACAGGTTAGGTTTATAAAGTTTACTTCCTCCTTTTGCAGGACATAAATTACGTAAGGATTTACTGCCATATTTAATTCCACTATGAAAAACCGCGCCTAATGGCAACCCAGCATAACCACTATCTTTTTTAATTTGCCAAATAACTGTTTCAACAAAGCCTGTTTGCCATGAACTGTCGTTGTATAATAAGTTGATACTTAAAAACACTTCCTTCTCTGTCATAGCAAGCATAGGATAATCCGACCATAGATGATTATTTAATGGGTTGCCTGGCAAGGTATATAAATTCCAATTTCCATTTGGGTTATTGGTT
>JANYGR010000496.1 GCA_025359355.1 Bacteroidota bacterium
CTAATAATAATTGGAGTATCAAGGCTAAATTATACTTCTCATTTTAGGACACCTCTATTAAATGCCTTTTTGTCGTTGAACTTCATTTTTAAAATGCTCATTTACTTAAGTAAACTGCGCTTTTAAAAATTTGTTCGCCTAAAAAATTCTATTTAATAGAGATGCCCCCTCTTGTGTAAATTAAATTTTAAACTCAAACTTAAAATTGTAAATTAGCTCTCTTAAAAAAATTACATTTTGCAAAATATCAAAGATTATTTTAATACGCTTGCTTCCAAAAGAAAAGGACGTAGTTTATCCAATTACTATTGGAAAGAAATTACCAACTATTGTAATTATTTTTCGCACGAAGATAGTTCGGTGCTTGAAGTTGGTTGTGGTAGCGGCGATTTATTAGCTGGCATTGCTGGTTCTAAAAAAGTAGGAATTGATTTTAGTGAATCACAAATAGAATGGGCTAAAGAAAAACATAAAGATAAAAATATAGAGTTTTTGGTAATGGATGCTAATAACATACAACTTACCGAAACATACGATTTCATTATCATTAGCAACATGATTGGTTTTTTGGATGATGTACAAGTCGTATTTGAACAACTAAAAAAAGTATCGCATCCCAATACAAAAATTATTGTACAATATTATAATTCGTTGTGGGAACCTGCTTTAAAATTTGCAGAATTAATTGGTTTAAAAACAAAAACTCCTACTCAAAATTGGTTGAATAGCAAAGACGTTAATAATCTTTTATTTATTGCTGGTTTTGATGTTTACAGAAATACGAAGCGATTTATATTTCCTTTTTACATTCCATTATTGGCTGAGTTATTTAATTTGGTATTAGCTAAGTTCCCTATTTTTAGATTTTTCAGTTTAAATACATACTCCTTTGCAAAGCCTTTACCGGTGAGCAACGAAGCAGATTATAAAACTAAATATTCTACAACGGTTGTTATCCCAGCTCGTAACGAAAGTGGTAATATTGAAAATGCCATTACGCGTTTACCAAAGTTTGGGAAGCATGTGGAAATTATTTTTATCGAAGGAAATAGTACCGATGATACTTGGGAAAAAATTCAGGAGATTCAACAAAAGTATGCTTCAACACACGATATTAAAATTGGTCAACAAAAAGGGAAAGGCAAAGGAGATGCTGTGAGAGAGGGTTATAAAATAGCAACAGGAGATATTTTGATGATTTTAGATGCTGATTTAACGGTGCCACCAGAAGATATTCCTAAATTTTATGATGCGATTGCCGGAAGTAAAGGTGATTTCATTAATGGTACTCGCTTAGTTTATCCTATGGATAAAGAAGCCATGCGTTTTTTAAATTTATTAGGAAATCATTTTTTTAGTTGGGCTTTTACTTGGTTATTAGAACAACGCTTTAAAGACACGCTTTGCGGAACGAAGGTAATGTTTAGAAAAGACTATGTGAAGCTGACGAAAAACAGAAAATACTTTGGCGAATTTGATCCCTTTGGTGATTTTGATTTGTTATTTGGCGCACATAAATTGAATCTTAAAATAGTAGAAATTCCTATTCGTTACCGAGAAAGAACTTATGGAAGTACCAATATTTCCCGCTTTAAACACGGATTGATTTTATTGCGTATGTGCGCTTTCGCTAGTAGAAAATGTAAATTTATTTAATTTATAAAAATGCAAAAGATCTGGATATATACACTGAGCAAGCAATTAGCAACCGAACAAGAGTTGGAATTAAAAACGGCCTGTCAAAATTTTGTAAGCACTTGGACGGCGCACGATGTGAGCCTTGATGCATCTTACGAATTATACAAACACCGTTTATTGATATTTAAAGTGGATGAAGTAAACTACAATGCCAGCGGTTGCAGTATTGATAAGCAATTGCGCTTAGTGAAAGAATTGGAACAAAAATTTGACATTGAATTACTAAATCGTTTGTTGGTAGCTTACGAAACCAATGATGAAATAAATGTGGCAAAAAACACACGTATTGCCGAATTACTTGCAAATGGGCTTATTACAGAGCATACGTTAGTTTTTGATAACACCATCACCGATGCAAAAGATTTGACATCGAATTGGAAAAAACCTTTAAGTCAAACTTACTTAGCTAAGTATTTGGTTTAAGCAATCGCTACTGAGTGTTACGAGGTTTGTTTAATTGAATGTTATATGAAATATTCAAAAACAGTGCGTTACCTAATGATATACCCTCATCATAATAACCAACTTGTAAGCTATAACCTACACTAGAAAAATTAATTCCAATGTAGTGATTTTTATTTTTCATAGGCTTAATATAAAAACCTGTTTCAATAAAAGGTAAAGGATTATTTATAGGACTCATTCTAAATGTATAATCTGCATAATAATCTTTTCCATCGGTGATAATATATTTTTTAGATGCTGAACCATAGCCGTATCCTATTGATAAATGCCAAGACAAAGGCTTGTTCATATTAGTTGTAAATCCTGCACTTAGAATGCCTTTAGTGATGATGCCGAAATTAGTTGTAGGAGCAATGCCACCTTGAACTTTTATAAAAAGGTGTTTAACAGGAGTAATAATATAATTTAAGTTTACTTCTCCTTTATAATCAATATAACTAAAAGGAGTGTGGTCTTTATCACCATAACTACCATAGCCCACATCCAAACCTAGTATGTGTTTAAAATTTGTTTTGGGCTTAATGCTTTCTTGCGCGCTTACAATTAGCGAACTCATTATGAAAATGAAAAGCAATTTAGGTTTTGACATCATATTAAAATTACACATTTATGTTTGAAAAGCAATACCCCTTTTCTTTTATAGCAGGAATAAGGATTTCAAGCAATTGAGGCATATATTCTAAGCGGTCGTGTAATAAAATAATAGAACCAGGTTTTAGTTGAGATACAATACGTTGTTTTATTTTTTCTATATCATTTGTAGAAGTATCATAGCTTCTGATATTCCAACCGATAGATTGTAAGTTTAATTTTTTAACAGCCTTTGCGATATTAGGATTGGTAACACCATACGGCGGACGAAATAATTTTGGACTTGCTTGATAAACATTAATTAATTGCTGACAATGAGCTAAATCATTTGTTACTTTTTTAGTACTCCATACATCAAACCAAAAAGCATGTGAGTAACTGTGATTCGCTAATTGATGTCCTTCATTAATTATTTGTTGTAAAACAGATTCGTTCCCCTCTATGTTTTTTCCAATGACACAAAATAATGCTTTCACATCATGTTTTTTTAAAACCTCTAAAACCTTTGTCGTATTTGGGTTATGAGGGCCATCATCAAAGGTTAATACTACTTTTTTTTCAGTTGTATTTGTCGAGTTGATGGATGTTAAATGAAAATTAAATTGGATAAAATAAGCGCCAAGAGATTGAATAATGAGAAATAAAAAAAGTAACACTGAGAGAAACCAATAACTCAAATGAAAATTATTTTTAAAAATAAAAAAGGCAATAACGCTAATGAAAAAAATGAGTGTTGTAGGTAAAAATTGGTTCTTTAACATTTTCAGTGGAATTGAGTTAAATAAACTAACATATACATTGGTAATAGTGCGGTAGGCGTGGACGAACGGAGCGAACTACAATTTTTTCGGTGGCATTGCGAAGGATTTTGTGCGAGAAAAGAATTGGAGTTGGCGTTTGTCCTTGACTTTTGTTTCTTTTGGTCAAGCAAAAGAAAATAAAAAATAAATTCCACTGTCTTTGTCGAAGAGCTTAAAAATTTTAGCATTGACTAACTAACATAAACGAATAATTAACGCCACCATATTGATTAATGACGAGCACATATTTAATGTGCTTAGGCTCTGAACCAGCAATAACAATAGATTGAGGCAATTGTTGTTTTTGAATTAATTTAGTAGCCACCCACATAGCAAATGCTGATGCTGTATAAAATTCGCCACACAAATTTTTGAAACTAGCAATTGCTGTGTCGGTTGTTAGTTTTGGAAGTAAGTCATTCAGGTATTTATCAAAATGTTGATTGCCGCAAAAGCCCATCAACGTTACATCTATATCAGATAGGGTTAAGTTGTGTAGTTTTAAAAATGCGGTTAATTTTTCAAAAATATCTTCCGAAGTTTTTGGTTTATAAAGCGTTTTAATGCCTTCAATAGCCGCTATACTTTTATCTGATTTATATTTAGACAATAAAAAGAAAGCAGAGCCTTCGCTCAATTGCACGCCATTACTGGTTGATTGATGGATAGGTTTAGTTGTATCTTGAAGTTCTAATTTATGAGCACGTCTATTAAGTGTTACAAAATTTGGTGTATGCTCATCGATACCACCCACTAAAATAGTTTCTTTTCCTTCTTCAAAAAGCATTAAGGCATCGAGTACACAACTTTCAAAAGAAAAACCTCTGTGCACATACGTAAAATTATAATCATGGCATTTCATAATCAAGGCTATTTGAGAGCCTACCGTGTTATGCGTTGATTGAATAAAAGAAGTTGGAGTTAAAAATTGCTCGTTATTGTCAAGCATGGCTAATAAAAAGCGCTCGCTGTCTTCAAAACAACCCAAGCCTGTTCCGGTAATAATCGCATCTACTTTTTTAGCGTCCGCATGTATAATAGCCAAATTAGCAGTTGTAACACCCATCTTAATGGCTCGTCCCATACGACGGATTAAATTAGGAGCAATATGATCTTTATAAGATGGCTCTATCGCAGAAAAATAATCGCCATTGGCAGGTGTAATCGAATCAAAAAACCAAGAATCATCAATGGTGTTTTGAGCAGATATACAACTGATGCCGTTTATGTATGCTTTAGTCATGCGTAGATTATACTTTTTTAAATAAGAGTGATGAACAATTTCCTCCAAAACCAAAAGAGTTTGAAAGCACTGTATTAATAGGTGTTTTCAGTAATTCGGTAACAGGAGTTAAATTTAAAGAAGCAATGGGTGTTGTAAAATTTAAGTTCGGAAATATCGTTTGATGTTGTAAGGATAGAACAGAAATAACAGCTTCAATGCTTGCAGCAGCTGCTAAGGTATGTCCTGTATAGGCTTTCGTTGAACTAAATTTAGGAACTTGATTGCCAAACACGGCAACAGTTGCCATGCCTTCTGATAAATCATTGTTTGGCGTGCCAGTGCCGTGCATATTGATGTAATCTACTTGGGATGGTTGTAACCCGCTCATCGCTATTGCTTGCTGAATGGCTAATGTAGCTCCATAACCCTCAGGTGATGATGCTGTTTGATGATAAGCATCGTTGGCATTAGCATACCCTATAATTTCAGTTAGTGGTGTTCCTTTTCTTTTTAGCAATGCGTCTTCTCCTTCAATTACAAGGAAAGCAGCGCCTTCGCCTAAGTTTAATCCTTTACGATTTTCATCAAAAGGCTTGCACCATTCTCTGTCTAAAATCATTAAGGTATTAAATCCATTGAAGGTAAATTTTGATAAAGCATCAACGCCTCCAACAACTACCCTGTCTAATTGCCCATGTTTAATCATTCTGCAACCTAACATAATAGCATTGGCTGCCGACGAACAAGCGGTAGAAATGGTTGTTACATAATCTACATTACCAATATAATCAGCAATGCGTTCTGTGCTATCGCCACAATCGTGGGTATCAATCACGCTTAAGTGATCTGTTTTTTCAAATAATTCTTTGTAGTATAACTCTGTAATTCCCATTCCGGCAACGGTTGTAGAGGATATCAATCCTGTACGCAAGCCATCTTTGGTGTCAATCCCCGAATGGATAACCGCTTCTTTTGCTGCTATCATAGCGAGGTATGTATTTCGGTTGTATTCGGGATTGGAATCTTTTACTAAATCAGCTAAGTCTTTATTTGATAAATTAATTTCACCAGCTAAAAATTCGTCTTTGTAACGAGTGGTTAAATGATTAATTTTTCCTATCCCTGTTTTTGATTGAGATAGAGATAGCAAGCCTTCCGACACCGTGTTACCAAGTGCCGTAATCATACCTAATCCTGTAATATAAACTCGCTGCGACAAAATAGATTATCCTTTTCCTTGTGCTTTAATATATTCGGCCATGGTGCGTAAAGATTGGAAAATAACTTTACCATCTTTCGGGTCTTCTATTTTAATACCATAATGTTTTTCCAATAATACAATAAGCTCCAATGCATCAATAGAATCAAGGCCTAAACCTTCGCCAAATAATGGAGAATCGGCACTTACTTCATCAGGATTAACCTCTGCTAAATTAAGTTGTTCGATAATTTGTTTTTTTAATTTTTCGATTAATGCGTCCATGATGTTTGATTATATAATTGGTTAACAGTTGATTGATTAAGAGGTTTAAAAATAGCATTTTTATTTAAATATTCTCCGTTTTCCACTAAAAAAATAAAGGCTTCGTAGTTGTCGCCATCTACATCAACCCAACCAACAATAGCTGCTTCAGCATATTGATTGAGGAGTATCTCTGCATAATTTACTAAAAGCTGAGCGTCCATTTTTTCAGCTACAAAAAAGGCATTTTCTCCAGTGAGCTTGTGTTTAATGGCTATTTCACCAATAACAATGTTTGGTAAGGTATATACAAATACCGTTGGTGATGGAAAATAATTTAATTTATCAGCGATTGATGCTTGGTATTGCCTATCTGTTTCTAAGCTAGATGCGGAGTTAGACAGTATGATGGCTGTTTTATTTAACGGAGCGTTTGTTAAAAATGCATTATGTTGTAATGCAAATTCCGTGCATAATAATCCTAATTTGCATTGCGCATCCATTTTGTGAAACTTGGGATAGCTTATCCCCAGTGACTTGTAGGCTTCTGATAAAAATTCAGACAAGCTGTGTGTAGGCTCAGTTTTGAATATTAATTCACCATTAACAGCTACCTGATGATGTTTAATATGTGCGTATGATGTGATGATATTCATGCTTTTAGTCTTTCGACATGTTTAATGAATTAGACAACATGAGTAAAAACAATAACGCTTTCGAGTAATCAAGTTCATTATATTCTAATCCCAATTGTCTGATATTATTATAATAGGTTTGATGTTGTAGGTAATAGTTTTTTTCGCTTTGAATAAACCAAGCTTTAGAACCAAGCTTTTGTGCTAAAAACCATTTTTCAATTAAGCGTGCACATCTGCCGTTACCACCAGTCCAAGGGTGTATTTTTACAAAAACAAGATGAAGCATTGCTGCGAAATAAAAAACCTCTTCTATGGATAGCTTTTGGTTTAACAAAACATCAATATCAGTATAAAATTTTTCCATTTCAGTAGGCACAGCATAGGGGCTTGCAGCAACATACTCTATTTTACCATCCGATGTGGAAACATACATGTTTTGAGTTCGAATTTTTCCTTGATAATGTTTTGCAACGATATGTTTACTTAATAATTCATGAGCTGTTGAAATAGTATTCTTGTTTATTGTGTTTTCTTTTGCAAAAGAATAGGCATTGTATAAATCATCAATTTTTTTAGTGTAATCAGGTAAAAATTCAATTCCAAATTTTTTATGTTTAATGTAACTATCTAATTCAATATCCTCTCCTTCTATTTTGCTTGAAAACACAGATGATACGGAAGTATAAAAACTGAAAGTGCCTGTTGAAATTTCAGCATCTTTTAATTCATCAAAAGTAGCATTAAGATTTTTAGGCGCCTGCTCTTTAAATGCTTCCAACAATTCTACTGATAATATTTGTAATTTATCTTTCATTGATCTAAAGCCTTGAGTTATATTTTTCTAAATAAAGCTGCGGCATTGCAACCGCCAAAGCCTGAAGCTGTTTTTATAAATGATGAAAATACACTAGGCTGATGAGCTTGTATAATGTTGATATTACCGCTCACACCCTTTGTTTCAAAGCCTTCTGATTTTATCAGTTGTTGATTTTTTAAGGATTCTAATGATAAAATTGTTTCTAAAACACCACCAGCGCCTAAGGTATGCCCATAATACCCTTTTAAACTATTTACAGGAATAGCATTTAAACCTGATCTATCAAAAGCAATGGATTCCATTTCATCATTAAAGAGCGTAGCAGTTCCGTGTGCTGAAATAAATCCTAAATTTTCAGGATGATAGTTTAACACCTCTTGAACACATTGGTATAAACCGTCTCCCGTGCGCGATGGGCCAGAAATGTGATTAGCATCATTAGCAGAAGCGCCACCAACGATTTCTGTATGATAGGGCATTGCTAACGTTTTGTTACTGGTTAATAAAATAGTTGAAACAGCTTCTCCTAAATTAATGCCGGTTCTATTAGCATCAAACGGCTTGCTAGGCTCAGCGCTCATGGCGTTAAATGATTTAAAACCGCTTACCGTAAATTCAGAAATAATATCACCACCACAAACTAATACGTTATCGTATTGTCCGTTTTCAATAAATCGTTGCGCAATGATAATTGCTAAAACCCCTGATATACAAGCGTTAGATAGCACAAGTGGCGTATGTTTAAACTTAAAATATAATTGTAAATGATGTGTAAAGGCGTGAAGATAGGCTCGCTTAGGATCTATATTTTTGTAAGCATTTTCAAGTATATCAATGTTTCCCTTTGTTGTAGAGTATATTAATAATGTTCTTTCGTCTTGAGGATTAATACCACTTTGAGTCAACACGTCTTGTATAGAAATAATACTGAGTTGCTCTAATTTTGTATATTGACGGGAATCTCCGTATGTTGAAAACTGTTCTGAAATCAATTCATTTTCAATTTTTGCAATACAAAATGGTTCTTGATAAAAAGGCAAAACAGTTTTTTTTACTCCAATTTTCGACTGGCAAACCGCTGAATAATTCTCTGCAGTAGTAAATCCCAAAGGACTGATAATATTATTATGAGAGGCAAAAATCATTAAAAATTATTATACGTTGCAATTATATGCTTTTTTTTCTTGTGATATCGATAATTACAAATTTGCGAAATACCAATAAAAGTGAAAGAATAAGCAAAACTAGAGCCTAACATTATTGAATAATCGCTCCCATGATTACTACCAGACAAATACATAAAAAACGGAATCATAGCTGATGAATAAATACCAATTGATAACCATGTAATTCTATTCCTATTGTTTCTTCTAAGCTGTTTATGTTCTTTTAATAACAATGTTTTTGTTTCAGATTCAGGATGTGCCAAAATTAATTTTAATATCCCTTTGTTTGATATAGGAAAACCTTTATAGTATGTTGTACCTTTTAAAATAGTTATTTTGCTCAAATCTGTTTTATATAGATTATCTTTATAAGCATCAAGTAATTCTTTGTTTTTAAAGAGTTCCACTGCTCCATTTTGGTATTTTATTTTTGTAATTTGATAGGGAAATAATTTATAGATAGAGTCATCCAAGGTATCAAATTTTTTATATGAAACTTGAGTAGGTGAAATTTCTAAAATTTTTGTTGCGATAAATTCCCCCGATTTTAGATAGAGGGTGTCCTGTGCTTTTAAATTTAATATCAATAAGCAAAAAACTAAAATATAGAAAAATAAACGCATGCTGTTTCAAATATAAAAAATAAAACAACAGGTATAGGGCATTTAAATATTTAAGGTTAAAACAACAAAAAACCTCCTCGAGTTAGTCGAGAAGGTTTTTTTGTTATGTAAGATTTTATATAAAAATTAAGCTTTGATTGCTTTTTCCATTACTACTTTTCCTTTGTAGTATAATTTTCCTTCAAACCAGTGTGCACGATGATACAAGTGAGCTTCGCCAGTTGTTGTATCTTTAGCAATAGTGTTAGTTGGTGCTTTGTATGTTGCACGACGAGAGTCTCTACGGGATCTGGATAGTTTTCGTTTTGGATTAGGCATGGTATTTAATTTTAATTATTGTTAAACTTTATATTCTTTAATTTATCCCAATTTTCATTAGGAGTTGGTTCTTCATCTATTTTTAATTCATTGAATTTCTTTAATGTTTTTTCATCACAAGTAACTCCCAAATCCTCATCTTCTTCGCATGGTACTTTTCTGCTAGGAATAGATAATTCGATGTACTCAAATAAATATTGTGAAATATCAGCCTCGTCCAATCCTTCGTGAAGTACTAATAATTCATCATTACTTTCTTCAGGACTACCATGCTTTACAATCAATTTTTCATGCCCACTAATAGGGCAATCGTAATCAATTAAACAGCGATCGCAACTAAGGTTAACTGTTCCTTCAAAATCAAACAAAAATTGCAATAAGCTATTTTGTTTAATTACAGTTACATCAACCTTAATATTGGCTTTTGTTATTTCACTATCATCAAATTGTTCAAAGAACTTTTCATTCACTTCAAATTCAAATTGGTGTTCACCCATTGGTAAGCCGCCAAACTGTATCACATACTGACTTTTACCCATAACTTAATTCCAAAATGGACGGCAAATATACACTTTTTTTATATTTATCAACAATTATTTTTTAAATAAATGCTTATAAAAGAGAAATTTTACTCAAAAATCTACTTTTAATAGACTGAAATTACATATAAATCAAGTTTAGTCCTCCTTAATAAATTTTTGTATGGTATTATTTCCATTTTTAAAATTAAGTTTGGCAATATATAGGCCAGATGTAATATTAGTAATATCTATACTTTCTGACGAATTAAGATGTTTTTGTAATACTATTTTTCCGTTTAAATCAATTAAGGTAATGTTTTCTATTTGGTTGGAATTGATGTATAGTTGATTGTGAGAAGGATTGGGATAAATTAATACATCATTTTTAGCTGCATCAAAATCATGTATTCCAGACGAAACATTAGTTCCCAATTTCGCTAATAAAAATTCGGTATTGTTGTTAGCATTGATAGTCGTAGCATCAAAGCCGCAAGATTGACTAACGACACCGCAAATATATAGATTATTATTAGCATCTAAAGCTAGGTTTGTTACTTGAGCTAAGGCATTTGACGAAGGATCTTGCATAGCTTTGGCGTATAATACTGAACCAGAATTATCGATTTTTACAATGGCAATTAAATCTGTGGCAACTGGAAAAGGCGCAGTAGTATTAATAATGTAGCCACCATAAGAGGTTGTATCATTCATGTTAAAACCTAAGTAGCTATTGCCAAATTTATCCGTTGTTATGGATGATAAAGGATTATATCCTGTCATTGCATAATAGTTTGTCCATTGAGATACTCCAGAAGGGTTGTATTTTTCTACAATTTGTTCTTGACCTCCGTTTCCTGTGCGCCAACCTGTAACGTAAATATTGTTTTGTAAATCTAAGGATACATCGTTGTTGTAATCTGGTCCAGACCAGCTACTGCCTGCTACTGCCCAAGTAAATGCGCCTGTTGCACCATTTAATTTAGCAACAAACCTATCATAAGTTCCAGCACTACCTGTATAAATAATGGTTGTAGATCCGAAGTCGGCGTCTGCTACAAAAGTTCCAACAACAATACAAGTCCCAGATTTATCAATTGCTAGAGCATTTCCTATTGTATTAATTGCAGGCGAAATATTTGTTTGATTAAACCATAAAGAATTACCAGCCCCATCAAATTTCATAGTAAACAAACCAGGTGTTAATAAATTATAACCAGCTAAAGTACCTGTTTCATGTACAACTAAACCAGTGATATAAGCACTGCCAGATGCATCAATCGCTATATCTCTCGGCACTACTCCGCCACCAACACTACCTTTAAGCCATAATACGTTCCCGTTATTATCAAATTTAACCACATATCCAGTTGTGTAATCGGTGCTACTAGGATGGCTGTTTATTAAAAAATGTGTTCCAAATATTACTGAATCACTTTCGGAATAGCCAGTAATAAAAACATTACCTGTGTTATCAACAGCTATGCCTGAGGCTGTATTGTTGTGGTTTGATAGAAAAGATTTTGCCCAAATAATTCCTCCATTCAAATTATACTTTACTAAATAAACAGTTTTTGGATCTTTTTCATCTAATATGCCAGTGCCAAAATCAATAGGGCTGTCAAAAGAGCCTGTGGCATATACAAATTGATTAATTGTGTCAACCGCTACATCGCCAATATTATTAACCATGGCGCCATTTGCTTGAGCTACACTGCTTTTAGCCCAAGCGAATGTTGGAGTTTGAGAAAAAGCAGTTGTTACTGTAATTAGACTGCCTATTACTAAAATTATTTTTTTCATAATGATTTGTTTTGCTGCGAATTAATTTTCGTGATTTATGGTACAAACATAATAGCTGTATTACTTATATTTACTGTACAATTTTTTGTAATATTTACCAGGTTAATTACTATGCAACTTATCATTGATATTATACAATCCTTATCAAATACTGAATTGGCAGATCTTAAAAAAGAAGTGGCAGTTAAAAACTCTTTGCCGTATCAAATTTTACAAGAGTATGTACATACAAATGGAAAGGCATTAGAAAAAGAAATCATAACAAAATTTAACACGTCAAAAACCACATTTAATAAGAGTTGTACCCAATCCAAAGAAATATTAATTGATTTATTAGCAAAACAAATTCGTACTGATTTCGATATTATTATTTTAGTACGTAGGTTTTTATATACTGGTTTGTACAGCACGGCTGAAAAATTAATCACGGATTTAGAAAAAGAATACGAACAAAAACAACAATGGCAATTGCTAGAACTACTGTATATAGAAAGTTATAGGCTTTGTCATATTACAGGAAATGCAAAAAAATTAGAATCATTTTCGGTTAAAAGGAACTCTAATTCTGTGCGTTTGCAATCTTATATTACGTTATCGGGCTCTATTTTACGAGAATTGATTTGTTTGGAAGGTTTTAAGCTAAAACCATCAGTGAATAATTATTTTTCAACGTTAGTTCAATTAGGTAAACAAACGGAGAAACTTAATCATTATACGCTAAATTTAAATAGCTTAACTCTTCAAAATTTGTATTTAAGCAGATTTACCAATCAAACTAAAGAATTAGCCATCGTTAATCAACAAATTGAAAATTTATATAAGCATAAATCGCAGTATCTTCAATTTAATACAAAGCTTATAGCCATTAATACGCATATCAATTATTTATCTCAACTTGTAACGCCAACTAATCCAAACATTCTAGCAAAGAAAACACTAGTAGAATTAAATACTTTGGGGGTTTTTGTAGCTTCGAATTTATGTTATGCGTTATGCGAATACAATTTATATACTATGCAATTTAAAGATTTAAATTTTTGGCTTAGTAAATTGGAAAACTATAAGGATGAAAGTAAATTTACTTTGTTTTATAATTGCATAAAAGCCATTAAACATTTTGTAAATGACCAATGGCAGGAATTTAAAAAGGAAGTTGCTGTTTTTTATTCTAAGTCCGATAATCAAAATTTTCCTGACATGGAGGTTGTTCTGAGATTACTTGAATTACTTTTAATAAAAAAACAAAAGGATTTAGAATTACTTGAATATAAAGCGGAGGCCTTACGGTTATTCATGACCCGAAATTTGTCTAAAGAGCGTTATACCTACGAATGGGCAATCTTAAATTATTTTAAAAAGAAAAATGCGAAGTCCCAAGATGTATTTGATTTAATAAATGTGATTGATAAATCAGCTTATTACAATATCTTATTTTTAAAACAATTAATCCTACAACATTTAAAGGAGTTTTAGTAAATTTACATTTTTATTTACAATATCAGACTAAATTATGAAGATTACCGAACATTTAAAAGCAGCTAAGGACACTTTATTCTCAATAGAAATTTTACCCCCATTAAAGGGTAAAAGCATACAATCTATTTTTGACGGTATTGATCCTTTAATGGAATTTAAACCTGCTTTTGTGGATGTAACTTATCATCGTGAGGAATATATTTATAAAAAACGTGATGGCGGTTATTTAGAAAAAGTAAGTATTCGTAAACGCCCTGGTACTGTTGGTATTTGTGCGGCTATTATGAACCGTTATAATGTAGAAGCAGTGCCCCATATTATTTGTGGTGGATTTACTCGTGAAGAAACAGAAAATGCATTAATCGATTTGCAATTTTTAGGAATTGATAATGTATTAGCATTGCGTGGAGATAGTATTAAAACGGAATCGCACTTTGTGCCTGAACCAGGTGGACATAATTATGCGATTGATTTGGTAAAACAAATTAAAGACATGAATAATGGCTTGTATTTAGATGATGAAATGAAAGACGCATCTCCTACTAATTTTTGTATGGGTATTGCAGGTTATCCCGAAAAACATTTTGAAGCACCAAATTTATACAGTGATATGAAATGGCTGAAAGCTAAGGTAGATGCGGGTGCTGACTATATTGTAACTCAAATGTTTTTTGATAATAAAAAGTATTTTGAATTTGTAGATTTGTGTCGTAAAAACGAAATTAATGTACCAATTATTCCAGGTTTAAAAATATTAAGTTCACGTTCTCAGTTAATTGCTTTACCTAAAATTTTTCATATAGATTTGCCACAAGATTTATTTGTGGAGTTAGAAAAATGTAAAGACGATAAAGCTGTAAAAGAAATTGGCATCAAATGGTGTACGCAACAAAGTAAAGAACTAAAAAAAGCAGGCGTACCTTGTTTGCATTACTATACGATGGGAACATCAGATAGCACTAAGCGCGTTGCGAAGGAAGTGTTTTAGTTTACTAACTATTTAATTTACTGGCTCTGCTTTAGTAATAAAATAAGGCGTTTCCGATTGCCAGAAAAAATGGTGAATGACTTCTTTGTAATGTAAACGCATTTGTTTTCCTTCAGAGCGAGTGATGGCGTTATAAATAGCTGTGTCGCTTCTTGGGATAGAAAAATTCCAAACATTTCTAACCATAATAGTTCCTTCTCCTTGCGAAAATCCACCTAAATTAAGCTCACCTTCGTATGTTTTAAATACATAACCTTTTTGAGAAACCTTAATAACAATGCCCGTTCTTGTGCCACTGCTATATGTTAGCCCACAAATAAAAATGTAAGCAACGAATAGAATAATGATGGAGACTAAACTAATGAAAATACGTTTTGGCCATTTACTTTTTTTTGGTAAGTCAGTGTTTGAATTTGTAGCGTTCATATTATATGTATTAATTATTTCAATGTTAAAATTTGTTGATACTCTTCTTCAGTGGCTATTTCCGCCGTATTTCCAATGTCATGTAGTAAATCCGAAATAAAATTCCGATCGGGTAGGATGGTAGCTTGATGTAAGGTAATAATTAATTTTTTACCAATAAAAGATAGTTCTTCAAATTCATCCATACTCATGATTTTAAAAAAATGTTTATGGTTTTTATATTTTCTGTAAATAGGAAATTCCATGCAATGACTTGTTATAAGTAGTGTAAAGATAATAAATACTAAAGCGTTTAAACACGTTGATTTTATATGTTTTTAGTAAAATAGCTTTGTTAATAAATTAAGCCTTTAACGCTTTAAGGAAGTCTAAATAAAGATAAATTTGTTAAATAACATATCTAAAAAAATGAAAAAAATATATTTCTCTGCATTAGTTGCAGTATTGGCAATGACAGCCTGCGTGCCTCAACGATTAATGGAAGAAACAAAAGCTAAGTTAACAACTTGTGAAACAGAATCGGCAACAGCTAAAAAAGCAGCACAAGATGCAGAAGCTCAATCCGCTGAGCTAAAGGAGAAGTTGGCTAAAGAAGAAAAAGAGTTAGCGGGTTTGCAACGCGACACGTCTATTTTAGCAACGAACTTACATTTACTTCAAAATAAATACGACAAATTAAATTTGGTTAACGATCAGTTACTCGACAAATACAACAGAATGTTGGTGGGTTCTGAAAAAGACAATGCTAAATTAAGTGGTCAATTACAATTAACTCAGGAGCAATTGCTTAAAAAAGAAGATGAGTTAAAAGCTTTGGAAGCACGACTAAATAAGCAACAACAAGATTTGGATGCATTGTCGGCGCAATTAAAATTACGTGAAGCCCGTGTAAATGAATTGGAAGATGTTTTAAAGAAAAAAGATCAAGCATCTGCAGATTTAAAAAAGAAATTACAAGATGCGTTGTTTAATTTCGAAAATAAAGGCTTAACCATTACTCAAAAAAACGGAAAAGTTTATGTGAGCATGGACGAATCGTTATTGTTTGCTAGCGGCAAAACAGCTGTAGAACCTAAGGGTGTAGAGGCTTTAAAAAATGTAGCTAAGGTATTGGAGCAAAATGCTGACATTAATATTTTAGTAGAAGGTCATACGGATGATGTGCCTATGAAAGGTGCAGGAGAAATAAAAGATAATTGGGATTTAAGTGTGATGCGTGCTACATCGGTAACAAAAATTTTATTACAAGGCGCTAACATTAATCCAACTCGAATTACATCGGCTGGTAGAGGTGAATTTTTCCCAATTGATGCTGCTAAAACGCCAGAGGCTCGCAAAAAAAATAGAAGAACAGAAATTATCTTAACGCCTAAGTTGGATGAATTATTGAAAGTACTAGGGAATAATTAGATTTTATAAAAATAAATATTAGATTAGCATTATAAACTTTAAAACTATTAAATATGGGAATGATTAAAGAATTCAAAGAATTTGTAATGAGGGGTAACGTCGTTGATTTGGCAGTCGGCGTTATTATTGGTGGCGCATTTGGAAAAATTGTTTCTTCTTTAGTGGAAGATATTATTACCCCGCTATTATTAAAACCGGCATTGAATGCAGCAGGCGCTGAAAACATTGAAAAATGGGCACCAGGTGGAATGCTATTAGGTAAATTTATTGCAGCTGTTATTTCTTTCATAGTGATTGCATTTGTATTGTTTCTAATAATTAAAGGAATGAATACGGCTTCTAAGAAAAAAGAAGCAGAAGCACCATCTGCCCCACCAGAGCCAAGTAACCAAGAGAAATTATTAATGGAAATTAGAGATGCATTGAAAAAATAATTCATCTTTATTTTTAATATAAAAAACCATCTTTATTAGATGGTTTTTTTATTTTATAAATTTTACATTTACATTATCTTGAAACATACACTTACCTATTTTACTAAGTTTCCATCAATAAGTGTTATTATACTTATTTGTTTAACTATTATACAAATACACTTAAACCAAGTGAGATGGAATAGTAAAACAGTGATAACATGGGATGTATTGGGTTATTATAGCTATTTGCCTGCTGTATTTATTGATAAAGATGTAAGGCTTAACTTTATTAATGATAGTAATTCTAATCAATACAATGGCGTGAAATATGTGTCTATAAGGCATCCAGAAGGTTTCAACGTTATGAAATTTCCAATGGGAATGGCCATTTTGTATTCTCCATTTTTTGCCACAGCTCATTTATTAGCAAAACCTTTAGGATATGATAATAGCGGTTACTCTGAGATTTATCAATGCTTTATCGAATTTTCTGGTCTATTTTATTTATTGTTTGGTTTACTATTTTTACGAAAAACACTCCTGCTTTTTTATTCCGAAAAAATTACGGCATTAAGTATATTTTTTATTTTTTTTGGAACTAATTTATTATGTTACTCTGCGGTAGATTCAGTAATGTCGCATGCTTACACGTTTTCATTGTTTTCTATTTTTATTTATTTCACGATTGCTTTTTTAAAATCGCCAAATATAAAATACACAATCTATTTAGGAATCTTATTTGGATTAATTGTGTTGATAAGGCCAATTAACATTTTATTGATACTTGTTATTTTGTTAATTGGCATTACATCTCTTGAGGATTTTAAAAACAGATTTAAACTATTATTGAATCACTATAAATTAATAATGTTATTTATTAGTATTTCTTCTCTTGTTATTTTACCTCAATTAATATATTGGAAATATGTAACAGGAAATTTATTTTATTTTTCGTACGGAAAAGAACATTTTTATTTTAACAACCCTCACATATTTGAGTGTTTATTGGGTTTTAGGAAGGGTTGGTTTGTTTATACACCACTCATTATATTTGCATTAGTAGGCGTTTGGTTTATGCGTAAGCAGCATACGTCTATGTTTTTTTATTTAATAGGCATTCTATTGCCTCTATATATATTTATTATTAGTTGCTGGTGGTGTTGGTGGTACGGTGGTTCTTATAGTCAGCGAACCCTTATAGATTTATACCCTTTATTATGCATTGGTTTTGCAGCATTTTTTTATAAACTTTCTACGGCACCAATTTTTAAAAGAAGAATGATTTATGGCGTAATGACTGCGCTACTTTTACTTAATTTATTTCAAACTGCTCAATATAAATATAACATCATTCATTACGACTCCATGACGTTTAAAGCATATATTCACGTGTTTGGCACATTAGATCCGGAAAAAATAGATGAATCATTGTTAAAGCATCCCGATTACGAAAAGGCTGTCAGGGGCTTAAATGATTAAGTTATTTTGGAGCCTTATTTTTTAAAAGTATAAATTTTAAAAAAATTATCAGAATAGTGATTATTTAATTCTTTAAAATGAGTATTTAACACTTGCTTTATGTTATTGTTTGGCATAGCAAAATCTGCACCTGCATCCAAATAGAGTATTGTATCAAATTGGTGTAGTATCGAATCCGCATTAAAGTCAATATCATTTACAAAATAAATATGATCGCTTTTAAGTTGGCTATCTAATGGAGCGTATTCACTATCCTGTGTGATGTTTTTAAAATAACTTTGATTGTAACTATATGCAAAGGTGGTTATATAATCAAACGGACAAACTAAAACTAAGGTGCGTGGTGTTTTGTTTTCTGTAATAAAATGGACAGTGTTATCTATTAATCTTTTTTTGAATGGATTGATAGTAGTTGTGATTGCAAACAGTAGGATTATGACAATAGATAACGTGTAATAAATTTTTTTCGATTCAAATAAAAAATTAATACCGAGAGCAATAATTATATAAAAGGCTGGTGTAATAAAAATTAAGTATCTATCTAAAAACATAGGTACTTTATAAGATACCAAAAACATAGCAACGAAAGGAATCATAAACCAAATGAGTATATATTTTGTATAAACATTTAGTTCTATTTTTTTTCGAGCAATGATATACTTTATAATAGCCGTAAAAAGTAGTGCCATCACCAAAACAGTTATGACTGGCGCATTACAGAATGACCAGAACATATTGTAAATGCTTTCTAAACCATTGGGCGATTTTAACCAAGTCCCATTTTTAGCAGAATCTAAAAAATGAGAAATAACTAAAATTAATTGTGGGGCATATAATAATAGACTTATAGTAAATGAAATTAACGCTGTTTTAAAAATTTGTTTAGATTTTAAATGCCAACATAGTATAATACCAATTTGTAAAAACCAGACAATAAACCCAAAATAATGAGCATATATAAGTAAGACATTAGTTAATATATAACATAAGAGAGCAACAGTTGTTAACGAATAATCTTTTATTAATTTAAAAAAGAAGAAAAATGAAAGGAGTGTTAGTAATAAAAATGATGAATACACTCTGCAATCATGCGCATAATATATTTGAAAGGTAGAGAAGGTAAATAATAAACTAGAAACTAAAGCAATGCGTTGATTGTATAATAACATCCCAATTTTATAAATATATATGACCGATAGCGAACTAAATACCATTGGAAGAACCCTAACAGCAAAGGGAGAAATACCAAATACCTTAATCCAAAAATGGAGAACTAATTCAAATAGAGGTGGATTATTATAATTTTTTAAATAATGGATAATAGTTGAAAAATCAAATTGAGCGTGGTAAATCGTAAAGGGCTCATCGTGACAAATAGGTTGAGTACTTAAATAAATAGTTTTAAGTAAGATGTTAATTCCTAATAAGCTTAATAGTATATAGTTTTTTTTAATAAACTGCATCATATACAAACATAAGAATTTATGTTTACCTGAGCCATTTATACCAAATGCAACTTTACTACGTTTAAAAACGAAAAACACCTAATTCCTACATAAACGGTAGATTGGTTATTACTAAGAATCCTTATTTTTACCCTATGGCATTATTACTTAAAGAAAATATTAAAGTTGCAACAGATTCTATTAAAGGAAATAAGTTGCGTGCTTTTTTAACGATGCTTATTATCTTTTTTGGAATTACAGCTTTGGTAGGTATATCCTCAGCCATTGATGCGATGAAAGGCTCTATCAATAGTAATTTTACAAGTATGGGCGCAAACTCATTCACTATTAGAAATAGGGCAACCGCTATTCGTATTGGTAAACGTGGTAAAAAAGCAAAACATTATCAGACAATTACTTGCAAAGATGCCATGCGTTTTAAAAATGAATTTACGTTTCCTGTAACAACGGCTGTATCTACAATGGCCTCATTTAATGCTCGCGTAAAATTTGAAGCTGAAAAAACAAATCCTAACATTCAGGTATTTGGAGCTGATGAAAATTATTTAGCTACCAGTGGTTATGAATTAGAAAGAGGAAGAAATTTTTCGCCACAAGAATTGATTAGTGGCTCAAGTATGGTTATTATTGGGAAAGATGTGGAGTTTGATTTATTCAAAGGCAAACAAACGGCTATTGATAAAACAATTACTGTGGGAAGTACAAAATACAAAGTGATTGGCGTGCTTGCCAGTAAAGGAAATAGCATGGGTTTTGGAGGAGATAAAATTTGCATTATACCATTAACAAATGCACGTCAATATTTTAGTAAACCCGATATGAGCTTTACCATTAATGTAATGGCTAAAAATTCGGCATTATTGGCAATGGCTTTAAGCGAAGCCTCTGGATTATTCAGAAAAATAAGAAGTGTGCCATTAGGAGAAGATGATAATTTTGAAATTACTAAATCGGATAGTTTAGCTGCCATGCTAATTGGCTTAACTAGCAAGGCTTCCATGGGTTTTATTATTATTGGAATTATCACCTTGCTTGGAGCGGCGATAGGATTAATGAATATTATGTTGGTATCAGTAACTGAGCGAACAAAAGAAATAGGTCTTCGTAAAGCCTTGGGTGCTACTTCTGACACCATCAAAATGCAATTTTTAATTGAGAGTGTGTTTATTTGCTTTATTGGCGGAGTATTCGGAATACTCATGGGAATCATCATGGCAAATGCGATTTCCCTTTACTTGAGTTCTGATTTTTTCATGCCTTGGTTTTGGGTTATTTTTGGCTTTGTGATTTGCTTAATCGTAGGCTTAATAAG
>JANYGR010000450.1 GCA_025359355.1 Bacteroidota bacterium
ATCGAATTTGTGAAAACATTATGGATTATCCTTGGAGCTCCTATCTAACTTGTATTTCTGACAAACCAACTAAATTAAAAAGAGAAAAGGTTATCAATTTATTTGATGACCTAGTTAATTTTAAAAACGTACATCAATTGGATGTAAACTGTTTAGAGATTGAAAATTATTAGAACGACAAACACCTGAAACACCTGTCAGTTTTTAAAACCTGACAGGTGTGTAAAAAATAATTACCTCACAATTAATTTCTGACTGTATAATAAATTATTGGATGTTGCGGTAATAATATAAATACCCGCAGCTAATTTATTTTCAGGATCGACGCCTGTAATTTCTGAATTTTATACAGCTACAATTACTTTTGAATATACTTCGTTTCCATTGATGTCTCTCAATACCATTAACACTTCCGTGTTTTCTTCGTTTTTAAAATATAGTTTTAAATCTGCGCTGCTGGCTGGTTTATAAGGCACATTCGCGGTTCTTTTCTTGCCCGACGTATTATTAACCTTAACGATATTAGAATACGTATTTCCATTATTTTGATCAGTTAGTTTCAAACGATAATACGATATACCTTTTAATGGCTGATTATCCGTTTCTAAATATTGTATCAAATTATTAATTGAACTTGTTGCATCAATCACCGATACTTTTTCAAAATTTTTTCCATTTCTAGAACGTTCTAACGTAAAATAATTATGATAAAGTTCTGAGGTGATGCTCCAAAAAGCTTCAATCCTAATGCCATTTTTAACAACATCAAAATTTAATGGACTTGAAGATAAAGAATCATTGATAGGCCCAACTTTAAATGAATCCTCATAATTTATTTTTAGCTTATATATTTTACTAAATAATTCTGAGTATGAATTATTATTAATAATAAAAGCACATGTCTGCTGAGCCCCAACAGTCATCAATAATAACAGAGCGATTGTGTGTGTGTGTGTAACGTTTGGTTTTCATAATGTAAATGATTAGATATGAAACATGAATTGTATGACTGTAAAGTACCTACAATACTCCCCACGAAACAACACGTATAACCAGCTTACATTTCAAATGTAAGATTTAAGTAAAATGAGTAAATTTTTGCAAGGCTGGAATATTTTAACGAAGTCAACCTATTTATTAGTCTTACTGCACCAATAAAGGCTTTTCGGGCAAATTAATTTTAAACGATTCCCAAGTATTGCTTGTTCCATTCCAATAATATTGTATAGATTTTCCGCCATTGGTATCATACACTATGTAATAAGCTTTACCGTCTTCTGTTGAGTAATAGCTTTTAATGAGAATCTCTCCAGTACTTCCTGGTAAAGGATTAGCAGGCAAATTAATTTTAAACGCATCCCATAAGCTCTTTGTTCCGTTCCAGTAGTATTGAACCGATGTTCCTGTTTTGGTATCCCATGCAATGTAATAGGCTTTGCCGTCTTTATAGTCGTAGTATGTATCAAACATGATGTTTCCTGTTGCGCCCGGCACTGGGTTTTCGGGTATATTAATTTTAAACGATTCCCATTTACTCACAGATCCATTCCAAAAATATTGCAACGATTTTCCGGTTTTAATATCCCAAACGATGTAGTAACTTTTTTTATCGTTCACATCATAGAAGGAAGTCATACGCACAGAGTTTTGCGCTTTGATAAAGCTTGCGCTTAGTAGTAAAGCGAAAATAAATAAGTTAATATTTTTCATAGAAAACTAGATTAAATGAATAAATACTAAATGTAGTTTATTATTATGAGTTAGCAAGGCTTTGCCGTTCGTGCTTTTATATTTACATTTAATAACTCTATTTCTAAAACTCAAAAAATGCACGTCAATAATGAAGGAATGCCAAATCCGTTTTTAATTATTGGGATCTTTGCATTAACCTTGGCTGTTGTGCGTGTCATTACTGTTTTCGCTCATGAGATGGGACATGCCTTAGTAGGCATGTTGTTTCTGAAAGGTGATTTTGATGTTTACATTGGCTCTTACGGTGATCCTGATAAAGGCTATCATTTCAAAATTGGGCGCATTACTTTTCATTTTATATACGAGCCTTTTTCAGTTGAGAAAGGTGTATTTAGATCCGAACTGCAAGATACTTCTGTCTTAAAAGATTTCTTGATCACCTTAGCAGGTCCTTTAGCATCATTAATAACGGGGCTGTTGTATTTTTATATAGCAGTGTTTTCGCCCTTACCAGAGGTTGTTAAAATATCATTTTATATTTTCACAGGTTCTTCTTTTTTAGATTTTTGGTATAACATCAAGCCAGATAAAACAGCTATTGTATTACACAACGATAAATTAGTTTACAATGATGGTTATATGTTGCAATATCGTTGGGCTCAATTACGCAATAAACAGCTGCCAGTAGCTGAAGAAGAGCGAACTGATATGGTTTTATAAGGAAAGAAAAATCAATCAGCTGATTAAATAGTTTTATATTTAGAGCATAAGAAAGTTTTTCGGAATTGTATTAATTTGTTTGGGAAGTCTTATAACGCTAATAGCTTTTATTTCTACCATTCCTAATGTTCTAAAAACCGTTCAAGGAGATTTGGATTATATTAATAAATCGGCATACTTACTAGGTACATTTATTGGTTTCGCTTTAATCATGTTATTGCCTTATTGGTTAATCAAAAAAGGCATTCAGTTAATTAAAAAGAAAAAAGTAGAAATAGGGCATATAGAAAAAATTATGTCTATTAAATAATTAGAGATTCGGTATAGTTTGCCACTATCTCAATGTGCTAAAATCAGGTAACAAATAATCTTACTGTTACAATGCAATATTAAGGCTTCTCTTGATCTTTTTCTGGCTCACAGCTG
>JANYGR010000537.1 GCA_025359355.1 Bacteroidota bacterium
GAAAAATCATTAAAGGAGAGTAGTTGATCTAAATCAACATTAAAATCATGTGAGATTTTATAATACGAATCGTTTTCCTTAGCTATCACAAACCTAACATGGTTAAAACGATACACTTCTCTAATTGTCATTTCAGACTTAATAGTTGAAGCAATTGGTAATGTTTGCTTAGGTGTTGTTTCAATTGAATTTAGATCCTGTAAATGATAACGTTCTATTAATTCTATTAATCGTTCAGGGTATTTAGCGTCGGTTGCGTAACCAGCTTGTTTCAATCCGTAACACCAACCTCTATAATCATTTATAGGTAGTTCAAATAGAGGCGCATAACGAGAACGAGAAAATAAAAAGAGACTATGATCACTGTATGAATCTAATGCTTTTTCATATTTACGGAAACACTCATTTTCTTCGTCATCATTCATAATATAAGAGTCGCCTCCCCATTCTTTGTGACATTTAATACCAAAATGATTATTGGCATTGCGGCATAACGGACTATTTCCACAACCACTTTCGAGCATGCCTTGAGCTAAGGTAATGCAGGCAGGAACTTTATGTAAATACATCTCTTTAATGGCGTCATCTTTAAAAGTGGCAATATAATCTTCTGGAGTAAGCGTAGTTTGCCCTTTGATAAAATGAGTGAGAAGTATAAAAACGATTAGTAGTTGTTTCATTTTTTTCGTTTCGTTTTTAAAATTAATTTTTGCGTATCATCCATCTTTTCTATACATGTAGTAAAAGCTACGGAAGATATAGACTTAATGTTGTCTTCAATAAATGAAAACGTTTGTTTTGGATATGCGTTAAAGGATTCTCGTAAAGACCAACCAACTGCTTTTTGAACATAATATTCTTTGTCTAGCAATAAATTTGAAATCAGTTTTTCTGAAATTTCATATTTAATAAATTCTGTTTTAGTACGTGCATAATAGTATAAAGATATTAATGATTGTCTACGTTCCCATAAATTCGACGAAGAATTCCATGTTTTTAAAATCCTAAGCAATTCTTTGTGAGAGGTTTTATGCTCTAGTAAACGGGTTAAATATTTAGATAAAGAATCTGAATGCGCCCAATTATCAACCTTTTCAACCCATAACGGTAAAATTTGTAATTGAGCTGTAATAGGAATGTACTTGTGATTTTTATCTAAAAAAATAAAAGCTAAATTTTTGCCTTCAAATGAATTACTTTGATGATAAATGGCATTGAATATTTCTAAATCTTCTTCTATACTATTTTTAATAAAGCTAAAACCGCTTTTATAAACGCTTGCTTGTAAGGCTGAGGTTAAGCCGTGAACGTGGTGTTGTGTTCCGATATATTTTTTTAACTTATCGGCTTTTTGTTTATCACTATTGAGCGATAGCCGTGTTAGTGTGTCTTCTACTTCTCTGGCGTATTGGTTTTCAACTAATCTCATTTCCTGCAAAATTAATTATTATGAAGATTGTAAATGCAAGTTTGTATAGCGATCTATAAACAAGTTTATGTTTATCCTTGCGAAATAATTTGTATTTAAAATAATAAGCTTTGAAAAATTAAATCTTGTCATGCAGTACAAGCATCCTTAAAATTTATAACCCTTAAAATCTTTTTTAAACTCATTCTCCGGAATGTGTTTATTTAATTCGACTTCATAATAATCGTAGCTTTCAAATAAACCTACTTCATCAAAAATACTTACGCTGATCGGGAGCATGGTTTTTTCGTCAATATAAAAAACGCCTTTTTTACAGTAAAATGAAGGGATTTTAATGATAGAGCCAGCTTTTAAATAACCGTATTCGTTAAACAATTTATTTTTAGTGCGCACCATATAGTCATTCACCACAAGTTTAGCAGCAATGCTGGTAACGGTTTCCTTAGGTTGCACCACGTAATCGTGATAGGTGAAATTTAAATTTTCGTAGATAAGCATGATGCAATGCGTATTGTTTTTTTCAACTTTCCCAACTAATGTGAGGTGTTTGATGATCTGCTCCTTTTCTTTACTAAGTGCTACTGCGATAGTTCTTACTGTAAAATCATAGCCCAATTCTAATATGGTGAAGTGTTGGTTTTTT
>JANYGR010000556.1 GCA_025359355.1 Bacteroidota bacterium
AAATTATGGCTTACAATTATGTGAGCAAATAGCAGAATTTAAAAATACTAACTTAAAATATGCAACTGACGCTTCATTTAGTCAAGGAACTAGCGGTGTAGCTCATATTTTTAATAGGTTATATAAAGAAACAGAATCTTCAAAGTTTGATGAAGCAAGGTATTATTGGCTTAATGAAACTCTAAAAATGTCGAAACATAAAGATGGTTTAGCAGGGTATAAATCTTGGGTTGATGAAAAAACTGGGTTTGAAAGTAATTATGGTTTATTTGATGGTATATCTGGTATAGGCTTAGTATTATTAGGTTTTTTAACTGATGATGTCGAAGATTTAAATTGGGATAGATGCTTATTACTGAGTTAATTTGAATGATATTGGTAGTATAAAGAATAAGTTATAGTGACAAAACTCATGTTCAGATAGCCAAAACGTTAGTTCAAATAAAATATTTTATTTAAACAGATAAACATTATTAATTTGTATAACTAAAAAAATGAAATTCTAGACAGTAATTTTTTTAGATTAATTAATTTAAAAATAATTTAAAAATAATTTAAAAACAAACAAAATGAAAAAAGTAACATTAACAGGCAAATTAAGCTTAAACAAAGAAACAGTTACAAAATTAAATGATGCTCAAATGGGTATAATTAAAGGTGGAGAAATAGCTGCTGATGCTTGGAGTAGAAGAAGTAAGTGTCCGAAAAGACCTTGTAGATTTACTGCAGTATACGATGATATGGCTTAATTAATAGTCAAAAAAAGGGGGTAATTATACCCCTTTTTTTTAAATTAAAAAATCATGAAACTTTTTTTGTATTTTTTACTACTAAGTAAATTATTAAATTCTCAAGACATAATTGGAACTTATGTAAAAGATTCTATTTCCATAGTTTATACAAATGCAATAAAATCGCTTAAACCAGAAGTAAAAATATTAGGTTTAGGAGAGCAATGGCATGGAGATGGGACCACATTCTCTATTAAATCAGACTTAATTAAACTATTGTCAAAAAATAAAAATGCTGTATTATTTTCTGAATCTAGCGTATTTGGTTGCCTAAAAGGTTCAGAAATAGGCTTATTTAATGATACACTTAATATGGGAATATCTGATGTTTGGTCTAATACAAAAGATTTTGAACCATTAATGAAATCTATACAAAATAAAGAGATTGAATATGCAGGAATTGATGTTCAAATCTATGATTCTTATGCAAATTATTATTTATGTGATTATATAAAAAGCATTTTGTTAAATAATAATATTTTGACTGACAATGAGTTAAATAATCTGCTTGCTACAACCGATAGCATCATTAAATTACGGTACAAATATAAATTCAATGCAAAAAAATTAATTGAATGGAATAGTACATTTAATAAAATCTGTATTAATGAAAAGTTATTTAGTACTAAAGAGTATTACATCCTATTTAATTTAAAAAATTTCGGATTGTTAGTAAATATATATGATAATAATTCTCGGAATTTTACGGTTGGAAACCGATATAGAGATTCACTAATGGCATTAAATTGTACTTATTTAATTACTAATATGTATCCAGATAGATTTGTAGTAATATCTGCAGCGAGTTTTCATCTAATAAAAAATCATATTTTAGATTATCCATCTAGTGATAAGAACATAAAAACGTTGGGCGATTTTTTAGCTGAGAAGTATGATGAAAAATATTCAGTAATGATATTTACTAGTTCATTAGGAAATCATGCTATGTATAATACAACACGATTAGAAAAAGTTCCAAAACCTAAAAAAAAGTCAATTGAAAAAATATTATACGACGCAAAATATGAGTTTGCATTTATTGATTTAATTAAATTTAATAAAACGCTTCCTGTTAAATATTTTATGCCGTATGGATATGAGTATTTAAAAATTAATAATCCACTAATCCATTTTAATTCCATTTTTTATGTTAGAGAAATGCATAGAACACAACCTCGTATTAGTTCAACAAAAAATTGAACAGATTTATGAAATTACCAAAACATCTCCTAATATAGAAGTAGGAGATGTTTTGGATGGATACGCTGGAGTATTTTTGTTCAAGAATTTATTTGAATCTAAATATAATTTCAAAAGAACTAATTTTAATCCAGATAAGTTGATATCCGAAATTGATAATTTTGGACTTGGTTTTTCTGGTCAAATTTGGGTAAATATTTTTTGTAATAAGGACTCGAAATATATTTATGAAGAATATTTAGAATATATTAAAACTAGCGCGTTAACTGATTTTAGTAATAATCATTATAATTTAATATATGGAGGTATCGGTAAGCTAATCTGTTTAATTGAAAGTGGTGTTAGTCAAAAATATTTAAATTTAATAACAATTCGAATACTAGAAAATTCTAATATTTATGATGAAAAAATAGTTTGGTTTAATAAATATTATCCTCATCGTGAATCAAAAGAGGATGAAATAAACATTAGTATGATACAAGGTTTAGCATCTATACTAATGTCATTAACAATATTATACCCCTTAGTTTCAAATAACATAAAAAAACAAATTTCAAAAAGCCTTCTTTCGTGTGTAGAATGGATCAAAAGCATTCAACTAAGTGCAATTGATGATTGTAAAATGTTTCCTACGCACTATTTTTCTAAAAGTGATAATCACATATATTATAATAGGATCGGATGGTGCTATGGAGATATTGGAGTAGCATATTCTATTTACAAAGCAGGCTTAACAATACAATGTTTAAATACTAAAAATTATGGCTTACAATTATGTGAGCAAATAGCAGAATTTAAAAATACTAACTTAAAATATGCAACTGACGCTTCATTTAGTCAAGGAACTAGCGGTGTAGCTCATATTTTTAATAGGTTATATAAAGAAACAGAATCTTC